>JAFAQB010000384.1 GCA_019246625.1 Nitrososphaeraceae archaeon | reverse complement strand
AGGTTAAGTTAACTAAGCCCTGCCCTTCAACCAACTTATAAGACTATGATAATAATATAGTTTTACTATGCATTACGAATTGAACTTAACAAGAAGAATATCAATTGTTGCTGTAGCATCAGCCTTCATCGCTATAGCATTAATCGTTGCAAGCCCTGTAATCTTAAATTCAAATTCATCCGCAATTTCGAATAATTATAATGGCAAAAGTAATAATACTAATGCAACAGGATCTTCATTGTTTTCTACAAAAAAATGTAATCAATCATTATGGAATTTCATAGCTAATCCACCCGGACGATTTAAGATAATAAATCAATGTGTAACTGTGACAGGAACCGTCTTGTCTATAAACCGAGAACCTGACGGAGATACTGACTTTCCCTTATTGTTGGATGTACCATACAAAAACATGGTTACAAAGGCTAATTTCAATGCATTAATGCAAGGCGGTATATGGTGTGAAATGATATGTCAGCATCCAGAAATGTCATCAGAAATTGAACCCTTCAAAAGAGGTGAATGTAATGGATTTAATGGACGATTAATATTTAATCCCCCTCCTCAAGTTGGCCAACATTTGATGGTAACGGGAACTTATCTATTAGATGTGAGAGAAGGAGGACATGCTGAAATTCATCCAGTAAGCTCAATTCAATTAATCAACTAGCAGCAAATAGTAGAGTAGCAAATTCATGGTGTATATAGTTCCTCTTCAGAAGATCATGAGTTCAAAAATGCAAGTTATTTTGAATGCTGGCCCAAATTAAGGTATAGATCCTGAAATATTCCCACGACTATTTACAAAATAAGAAACAGGTACTAGATTAGGCATGTTCATATCTGAGTATTGTGGAGGCTCGTGGTGGAACAATATGGGCTGAGAATAATGCAGATGGAATAGGGGCTACATTTGCATTCAGTTTGCCATTAACAAAGAACAACAACAGTAATTGGCAGTTGCACCTTCTCCTTATTATTTTAGACTCGAAATCATAATAGTTTATTGTAGCACTGCTGATGAGAGCATTGCTCTTCCTATTGCTATTGTCCATCGATACAACTTCTATGAACCGTTTTCTTTGCAATAAGAGGGCAGTCCTGAATTCTACTATGAGGTCAATGTTGAAGAGCAGGGTTTTAATAGTCAGTTCTGGATAATCTTGTACAGGAACCTCGATTCAAAAGGCGCTAGAGCCACAGACCTTTTCAAGTGACTTTAATTTATGGATCGGCAGTCTTTAGACTTCTTGTTCTTTTAGCTAACAAAGCATCCCCAATTCGAATCTCTATGGTATAGTTTTAGCATTTATTTTTAGTCTGGTGAATATTCTAATCAGAGAATTCAATGAGGAAAACTTAATTAAAATATCGGAGCTGGGCGTAACATGTTCTGAACGGTTTAAATCATACGTGGATACTCTGGATATATTGAGTGATGTACAAATACTCCTGTCCATAAGGCAGTCAGAAAAAAGCTAGAAGAATACTATCATAAATTAAGGAAGATAGACTCACTGAAAATGATTTAGCTTACCATGGCTTGATCATCATGTTCATTCATTCAAACCAAACCTTCTTCTCCCTATATTGATGTGGTTATCTTATCTGGTGTTAGTCCCAAATCATCATAGCAGTGGTTGTAGATAGGAGAGAGAAAGGATTCAAATTTATCCTCTAACTCTCCTAACTTTTTTAATATCATAGCAACATGATAACAGCGCATTTTACAGGAGTAATACCAATTTTCCTTAAAGTAACCATTGACGTACAATGTTTGATACTGCACCGCGGCTAATGCCGATATCAGTTGCTAACATGACTTTTTGATCACCACTTAGCCACTTTTAAATCAATATAGAGTTAATGTTATCAGATTTATGACGCTGTGGTGGCGGCAACATGAGCAACGATAGAATTTTTGAATATTATCATTAGGATGATGGTATAACCATAAAAAAGCATAGTGTGAAATGTTAAGGTGGAATTGAGTCAAAGCGATATTCCATCTTCACAGTTTTCAGCAACAACAACTACAGACTGTCCTGCATGTATTAATTATAAAAAAGCCGTAATTACAGATCCTGATTCTGGAGAAATTGTTTGTAGTAGTTGCGGTCTCGTGATTTTAGACAAAATGCAAGAAAACAACTACAACAACTACAATAACACCAACAACAAACCAGAATCGGACACTTTCAGTGTCAAAGAAACGAACGCCAAAAGTAGAATAAATATTCCGATTTCTTTAGCTCACCACAATATGAGGCTTGCTGCTACCATGATCGGAAACACTGGCAGAGATGCTAACGGACACAAAATAGACGCAGATATGCGATCTAGGATCTATAGATTAAGGATATGGGACTATAGAACACAACCTTCAGGGGATCGGAATCTAAGACGGGCTTTTAATGAACTTGACGTATTGAAACACAAACTTGGATTATCAAATGCAATAGTAGAAAAGAGTGCTTATATTTACAAAAAAGCTCAGGAAAGAGGATTTGTTCTTGGAAGAACCATATCTTGTGTAATGGCTGCTGCTGTATATATCACGTGTAGAGAGATGGAAATTGCGAGAACCATAAATGATGTGACTTCAGCTACTAATATTAGATGGAAAGTATTGTCAAGAACGGTTAGACAACTTCTTCTTGAGCTTGATTATAAAGTTCCCAATACTAATCCCATGAACTATCTAGTTATAGTCGCAAACAAGCTCAATGTAAGTGAAAAGACAAAACGTCAAGCAATGAATATAATGAATGAAGTTGCAAGGAATGAAATATTATATGCTGGAAAAGATCCTATGGGACTTGCTGCTGCAGTTCTTTATTTATCGTGTATTAGCACTAGTACAAGTGGCGATGATGATCGTAAGAATATATCCCTTGTTAAAGTTTCAAATACAGCAGGAGTAACAGCTGCTACATTAAGAAATAGGTTCAAAGACATAAAACATCAACTCCGGCTAAATCAGATCCATCATGGAAATATCTCTGCAACCTTGTCATAATTTTATTTAATTGATGAATCCTGTTTGTGGAGACTTTTGAATATACACTCTGCGATATTTGAGAATATATTGCTCTTGTTATTGACTGAAGCCTGCGAGTTTAGCTAGATTTAAGGGAACTTACAGATAGCTAAATATCTTATAGAACATGGTAATGTATGGGTACCACTAATAAAGAAAACAGCGATAACAGTCACGAATCTTCCACAGGAGGAGAAGCAAGTGCTGATTATATTTATTATCCATTATAGAGAAGAAGATAAACCATAGCATTCAAGACTCAATATGATGCAGCGCAGTATGGCTCGCTTATTTCACTTTTGATCTATACCAGAGTTGATAAGGAATTAGGTTTTCATGTCACGTTTGAGTTTGGCAGATTCTTTCACGCTATCTATTTGGATATCATCGCTTCTCGTTACCAATTTAGAAATAGATGGCTTGGCTTCTTTTCCCAAACTTATCGCTTCCTTACCTCTCCGCAGAAAGGATACTGTCAATCCGTTATCAGTGAGTTTCTGAGCAAATTCTTTTGCAGTGATTAATTTGTCAAACAGCCCCCGTTTCATCCTCGGGAGTTCTAAACAACTTTGGTTGCAAAAGGTCTACATTAATTCTATTGTCTCTATCAATATCAATTCGCATTGCTGGCTCATTGCCAATGTCAACGTTAATTGTTCCACCAACTGCGGATGTCATCGATCTAACGAGCAAATCTATTACGAAGTCATCATCATCGATATGCAGGTGTTTCTTTCCTAGCATGTCTCTAACGCAGTTGTTGCTACTGAATTATACCTGCTGCTTTAGTAACATCAGATACATTCTGATATTGTCTATCTTCTATTTTATCTAGCAAAGATACTATTTTTTGATAATCTGAATTATTATCAGATTGTTGCTGAACAAATAACTGTATCTTTCTTTTATCTGCTGGAAATCGCAGGTTCTTTAGAGCTTGTCCAACTGCTGCTGATCTTGGCAGGTCTGCTACAGTTTGCTGTCGTCTTTGACCAGCAATATGATTTTGTGCCTCCATCACATTTTGAGTTTCTTCTTTATTTTGTCTTGATGGAATTTGTTGTTGCTGTTGTTCTTCATTAAAAGCATATTCTCTCTCTCCTCTACTACCACTGTAGAATCCAGACAAAGCAGATGAAGGTACATACCTGTTGGCAGCATCTCTTGTTGTCTGTTCTAAAGACCTAGCAGTATTTACACTTATTCTAGATAATTCTTTTGTGTTATCTCTTGTTTGCTGTAATATTCTTCTGAAGGCGTCCATATTTGAGAAAACCATATTAGTTGCTAATCTGCTTGCTGCTATTATGTTGTCAGCAAAATTGCTTACCATATTTGCATATACTTGTGTGAAATATCTTGGAGACATCCATGTGGATGTAAATGCTTTATTCATTGCCTCTATCTGAGGTACCCATGCTGATTGAAGTGAATTGATAATTTCTTTTTGTGACTCTATATAATTGTCTGCTAATTCTCTTGCAGCTTGAATACTTTGCTCTTGATATTCATTAGCAGTCTGTGTATAACGAGGAATCTCTCTTCTTGCTTCATCAATAGATCTTCTAATATTATCTTTAGTTTCATCTAATGCTCTTTTGAGTGATTGTTGCATTTCTGTTTGCTGTTGTCGTTGATACTGCTGATACTGATACTGTGGTACTTCGTTAGTTGTTGCTCTCGTCGTTGTTACTCCTAGTTCTGCTGGCGTCTGGTTATGTTGAGGTAATGATGAAGATGCAGATATTACCTTTTCTTTTTGAGTAGTAACGCCTTCTTGACTATTTGTTACTTTATTAGTTGTTGCTCCTCCTCCTTCTGTTCCACTCCTTCCTACTTCAACTCCTTTTCCAATCATATAATTAGCGCTCGCTTCGCCGCCTGAATCTCCTTTATCCTTTTTTTTGCTAGCTATACTCATACAGTACTATATTCTATAAGATATTTAACCACTGACAAAAGTTTCCCCATCAATTTCTCCAAATCTCCAACCACTGACAAATGTTGTATGGGAACATATTCTCAAAGTAAGATACTGTTCCAAGCTCTACTATTAATGAATAACGAGCAATGCTCTAATTCGACATCTATTTCTTAGATTGAAAAAGGTTCATCAAGGTATCCGTCTTTTTTACTTGGACCATTATAGTTAATCCTTTAAACCTCAAATCTAAGATCTATTTTCTCCAAATGGGCAATACTGATATAAAATAACAAAACTAGAATTCCTTACCACAATAACGTAATATCGTATATTGATTTACCATTTACTATTCTATGGATTTATATGAGTCACGATGCGCGCACTAAATGCTTGCTTTGCCAAGTTTATATCCAATGTAGTGCGATATAATATTACTTCTACAATGGAAAGCAGTACATATGGCCGTGTTACAGATTGGAACGAGGTTATAAAGAAAGAAGCAAGAGGTCTTGATAATGCAGATCTTGGCAAAGTACAAGAGGTAAATGAAA
>JAFAQB010000320.1 GCA_019246625.1 Nitrososphaeraceae archaeon | reverse complement strand
ATTACAAGGTCTTGCTGCTGAAGATCATCACCAGTCATAATTTTATCTATTGCTTGAGTGACAAGCAAAAGAGCATCTTCATATCCCTTCTTTACTACTTCATCAGATGAATCTTTGCAGTCAAATAGTGTGTATAGTAGCTGTGTTTGAAATTGCTTTATAAAATTAGGAGTATCATGTCTTCTTATCTCTATACCTCTTACAACTAACTCCTCTTCGTAGGTAATTCCAAACTAATGTTTGAGTACTTCTATCTTTTCATCAGCTTCTAAAGGCAATAGAACCAAAAACTTGTTCAATCGAGATTGGAAGACTCTTCCTTTAGCCGTTTGCGACGAGCAAGTTCTGCCTCGCTGGGAGTCTCAAGACCAAACGACCCTGTCTTAACTTCGCCTGCACGCTCATACGAGGCGATGATGACTCCAGTTGGTGAAATCTCGCTTTCAAGAAGTTTGAATCCAGCCGGAATCGTACCTTCTGCAAACAATCGTTTGCCAACGCCGAGAGTGATTGGGAATATCTTTAGCCAGAGTTCGTCAACCAAGTCGTGTTTCAAAAGCATCTGGATAAGGTTACCGCTGCCATGAACCTGTATTTCTGGTCCGCCCTGTTCCTTTATTTTTTTAATTTCATTCCAGACGTCGCTGTTGATTAATTCGGAATTATTCCAGTCAAGCTTTGTAAGCGTCTTTGAAGCTACATATTTCTTGGCGTTATTAATTCTGGCTGCAAATGGATTTTCGCCAGTATTCGCGTGCGGCCAGTAAGCCGCAAATATCTCATACGTTTTTCTGCCAAGCAACAAATCAAAGGGTTTACTCATCTGCTTGACCATCACTTTGAGAAGAAAGTCATCAAAGTATCCAAAAACCCAGCCTCCGTGCTTGAACCCTCCAGTAGGATCTTCTTCAGGACCGCCTGGAGCCTGCATCACGCCGTCAAGTGAGGTGAAAGATAGGACAATTAGCTTTCTCATTTATTTCCCCTTCTTCTAGCAGTAACATATTACTGTTGGTTCGAGCAACTACCATATAGCAGCCTGCGTGGGTTCATGAAACCATCTGATCTTCTGCAAGTGAAGAAGTCTTTGCTTTTGCTACTAATAGCCTATTAATCTAGGTTGTGAAATCCAATTTGTGACTCCCATATTCACTTACGTTTGATTTTCGGCCGTGTACCCCCTTGTGGATCTCTAAACGTCTCTTATCCTCGAATTGTAGTCCACATCTCTTACACTTATAGGCCAATCATACCCATTATCGATCCAAGCAGAAAAAAGCGTCACAAGGTGATCTACATTTCACGATATAGATATGGATTCATCACTTTTTCTACCCATTCTTTTCCGTAGTATGATGCCATCCATTCAGGCTGTAATAATATACTTTAAATGCTCTATATCATAGAAATGCAAGACGATGAGATCATAGTAGAAGTGAATAAGGTTAACACTCAATTCTATCATGCTTTTGAAAGCCTATCTACAGAAATGATGGATAAATTGTGGAAGCACGATGAAAATGTTGTTTGCATACATCCAGGTTGGGATTTATCTAATGGTTGGTTGGCAATACGTGAAAGTTGGATAACAATATTTAGCAATACGGAGACGATAAAGTTTATAATTACAAATACAAAAGTGAGAATCTTTAATAATATAGCGGTAGTTGTATGTCTCGAAAACATAGAAACTTCGGTTAATAGTCAAGCAATTAAGATTGGCGTTATTGCCACTAACATATTTGAGCGAAATGAACTAAACCAGTGGCTACTTATTCATCACCATGGTTCTTCTGTAACAAACTACATACCGCCTAACATCTCTTCTCAATAAGGCAGTTAGGAATAATCTTAGCCATACTACAACAACAACAAAGCCATGCCTAAACTCAAACAAAGAAACAGGGGAGCAAAGTACCGTCCAAAGTCTGCGTGGTAATTTTGCAAAGAGAAGCACAAGCCAGCATATAGACCAGAAAACCTCTGTCTTAGAGCTGGTAAATGCAGCAACGCAGCTTTAGGCGAACAGACATTAGGTAATGATAACTCTGTAACTGGCTTTAGTGACCAAAGTAAGAATATACAAAGCAGGATAGTAGCACTTACTCGAACAGCAACACCCATTCCAACACCTACTCCTATATGTCCTTTCCCTCTCCCACTAACACTCCAAGCAGCTCTTGGTACAGGAACTCCTCCTGGAGGGTTGCCGGGCGGAACAGTACTATGTGCCGATTTAAATCTTGTAATAACTGATGAGATCCTTCCAAGTGGCGCTATCGGATTGTGCCTGTATCTATACTTGGACAGCCACCGCCATTGCCATTGCCACAGACATGTCCTGCCGGATCGGTAATTGCAACAGTACCAAGCGGATTACGGTACCAACCCCAAGTCCAGGTGTAAATAATTTCGCGTTCTGTGTGACCTTGGGCCCCTAAATAGACATCTACGCGGAAGAAATCAAGTATTGTATGACAGCAATGGTGAAGTGCATTGTTATACAACATATAATAAATGTGGTTATACATACCAAATTGGTATCTTTAACCAATGCAAGAGATTATAGTGGTATTCGCAGAGCCACAGCCAATTGTAAGAGAGCAGCAAGAGTCTATTCCACCAGCAATAGCAGTAGTTCCAACACCAAGACGAAATACAAAGAACTCTGAGAATTGGTCCTTGCAGCGAGATGAGGATGGCAACCTAATTGGAACATCAGTTGACGGAATGTCAAGGAGTACGATAATTAGAAAGGACAATAATCCATGGTGCAATGGTATATACCTCGGGTAACGAACAGGTATCGACGCAGATGATAAACCAGTTCAATAGTCTAGCTGGTAAGAAAATCGGACTGTGTTATTTCTCAGATAATTGGTATAAAGGAATAACATTTCCGTTACCACAATGTCAACAGATTCGAGCTGCTGGAGCAGTACCTTTCATAAGAATGCAGAACTGGAAAAAAGACTCAAAGAACCTGTCTGATATGTTTATAACACATGCTAATATTACAGCGGGTAAAGCTGACGCCGCGTTGACAACATATGCACAAGCAGCAAAGAATTTCGCAATTCCTCTTCTAATAGAATATGGAGTTGAAATCAATGGTAACTGGTTTCCATGGAATCAAGAAGGACCCAATGCATTTGTGTCCGCATATAGACATATAATTGATATTTTCAGATGTGTTGGCGCTCATAATGTAAAATTCGCACTACATCTGGACCTATCTGAGAACAACATAGCCAATGGCGGTGGTAGAAAATGGTATCCAGGAGACCAATATATAGATTGTATTGGCGTCTCAGCTTACGGTGAGCCGAAGAATGGTGGGCTTGGATTTGGATGTGCTGGCTCATTAAAAAACGATGGGTATAACAGACTTGCTTCTATTTCGGCAACAAAACCACTTGGGATATTTGAATGGGGTTTTGGAAATGCCAAAGATACTGCTGATACGTTGGCTGCAATACCAACATTATATCCTCGAATAAAAATAATCCAAATCTGGCATGAACATGTTATAGGAGACAAATCAGAGCCCTATGACCGCAGGATAAATGCAAATCCACAGAACCTTGCCGCATATAGAAACGGAATAGCAAATCCAGTTTATACTAACATATACTCTTGTCCTGGCAGTCCTGTCCGCATGAATCCATTGACGATACCAGTAGCAAAAGCACATTTAACACCCGTGGCACCAAAAGACACAAAACATACTCCTGCTAATGCCGCTGTAGCTGCTGGTACTACTGCACCACAAGGAGATACTGCCCAACAATCATCATCACCTATAATTCACGGAGCAATGGTCGATGCCAATGGTCATGAGACTGCTTCTACTGCGCCTATAAACTCATTTAAGACGAATATGTGCGCAAAATAATTCAAATCGAGATAAACATTCAAGATTGGGATGATGATTCTATTGGAGAATTGATACAATTACTTTCTGATTATATGGATTCCAAATATAGTAGCAATCTAATTGATCCCAAAGGGGAAGCAACAATATTAAAGAATTATAACTCCAAACATAAATTTATGCAACTCTTGTCTTCCGAATCTAAGGGCGTTCATACAGTTGTCGGATTTAATGCACCTTATCAAAAAGCCAGAGATACTTTTTAAAGAATAAGTCATTCTAATTGTTGTTGTGCCATTTACAGAGATGGCAAATAAGATTATTTTGTATTCAATTTGCTGAGCGGTATAACCATTCATCCCTGGCATTCTGATATCGGAGATAAGTATATGGTGATCTTTGCAACATGAATTAAAATGTTCTAGTGCAGCAAATGGATCAGTAAACGTATAGACTTTAAGTCCATCCATAGCTTCCAGGGATCGCCTTATTTGATTAACAATATCACGTTCATCGACAACTACAACTATAGACTTGGCATTTGAAGTTATCATTATCTTGTATCTTCCTAATTTTTAGATTGCATCTAAAAGATTGAGTATAAATAATTTATTGGTAATTAACACCTAGTGCCTAACATACAGAGTATAAAATTCTATACTCCTTAGGCTGTCTTAGTCACTCCAAGATATCCCACCATGATAACCTCATTGTTTTGCCAGCAAGGTTTGATTGCTATTGACATACGCCACAGTACAACGTAGCCAAATACCCAGACCACAATCCTTAGAATGGTTTTACTTTCACCAATCTCTATAGTGTCTACAAACTGCTCTACATTACCACTAGGACTCAAACCTCTTTTCCTCAAGCAGTATGCAGTTTCAAAAAGCTTTCAAGGTAAAGATCTATCTGTGGATAGATTTGATATAATTTATACTGGCGCTTTAACTTCAAGAACCCCATGAAGAACTTGCTTGTTTCTTTTTGTCTTAGTGTTGAGAATAGAGGATTAATGAAAGCCCTGTCGTGGGGAAGTTATATTTGCTCTTACAAACACTGAATATGATGTTACTGGAAACTGGTTTTTCTGTTCATCTTCAAGAAATGTTACAATATTATAAACTCCATCTTTCTTTAATATTGGAGAAAGATCGAATCTGATATCAATTGTTTGTCCCTCTATTGACCATTTATCAGCATGTATTAGAGTAATATTCGGCCGTATTCCAATGCTAGAATATATGTATTCTCTGATATACACTATCCAAAGATTGAAATCTAGAGGATTGAAAACAGATGCAACAACCTTTCCTGGTCCATATGATTTCTCATTTTTGTGTTGATCGTATACTGATGGAGTAGGTGTTTTATCATAGTAGATGTCTATACCGTCAATGTTGTTGTTCTTTTCTTGTAGTAATCGTCCTGAGATCTGAATGTGCGTCTTATCCTGAATAAACGGTTGATTGAATTGAATATAGTTATTCTCAAAATTCTGGACTAATGCAAAAAAATGATCAGTGTAAGCGATGCCTATACTAACCTGAGTGTGATGTTTATCTAGAATATTATGTCTATGACCATCATTGCAACATATTGTATCATTATGCATAAACTGCCAGTCAGAGTCATTTATCCCGGTGTAAGGATTTATTGTACCAGTGTCACTAACACCAATAACTGCAATATTCTGTGCCACAAAACCGGTGCCATTATAAATTGAATACCTCATATACGGTTTCATGCCATCTGTAGTCCAGTGGCTTATCGCTTTAGTTCTTAGAATTTCTTCTGCATGAAGCTGGGCTGCTTCATTGCTGCTGAGATGAACTGGTGGTAAGTCGTATTTTGCTCTATCTTCATTTATTTTGTTCAAAGCATATTGTTGGAGGCTCTTATCTACTGCGATATTTGGTTGGTATTGTAACTCTAGAGAGTGGGGGTTTACTACATATAGACTATTACTAAAGTTCGAGCCACTATTTTTAATAAATACATTCAATAAAAGCAGAATACTGATTATGACAACACTAATAGACGCTGCAAAGACAATGGCCTTTTTACCTGCCTTTTTTCTGAATCCATTATTTGAAGGAGGTTTATTATAAAGAGGGTTCTTACTTCCGCAATTTGGACAAAACTGTATAAACACTCTAAATCGATTGTTGCAATTTATACATCTTATCCATCCTTCTGTCATATTTATCATCTAATATTTTGATTTTTTTAGTTATGCGATTCGTTCATACTTATTTTTTGTTGGAGGACAATGCTAGAAGTGTAATATATGATTTAATTTTTGCAGTATTTTATCTTTCTGTGTTATACTTAAATAATTTGATAGACTTGAATGCCTTAAATGCCTGGGGAACAATTCTTAACCTGGCTTCATATATATCTACACAACAAAGAAGTTAAACAAAAAATGATGTTCGGTTCTTCCTTATGTTAAAAGTTGATATATATATTGTCAATTTGGTTTGAATTATCATCTAAAAGTTTGATTGAAAGAAAGAGAAGAAGAACTGAAAATGTTTGCAAGTTCAAGTGAAGACAAATTTATCAAAACTATAGATCGATTAATATTAATGGCCAAAGATGATTTGAAATTCAAGGATGCAATAAAATGTATAGACATACAATCACAAAAAAATTGACTAACTTTTTATCAAATGATATTTACTTTAATGCAGAAGGGTTTGACTGAAGCAAGAGCACAACGATGGCTAAATAGACATTTCACTCAGTCGTAGACCTCTTGCTATTATGAATTGGCTGACATGTTATTACGATGCTCCTCACAATAATAGGAATCGTTCACCTTGAATATATGGTCTAAACAAAATGCACCACCACATATACCAATTAGTATAAATGCGCTGACATTAATTTAACACGATTGTCATATATTTTGCATTAAAAGAGCTATTTGTGGTTAGACTGTCATCTAATGTTGTTTTATGGACAGCTCTTCTCATCAAGCCAAGGCTAAGTTGGAAAGTGT
>JAFAQB010000401.1 GCA_019246625.1 Nitrososphaeraceae archaeon | reverse complement strand
AGAATTAGTAGAGCTGATAAATCGCCTTCCATCATCTATGAATAAGTGGACATCTTTTCGGTCATATAGATTTCCTGCTGAACTTCCACCAAACCGTTTTGCTGCTGATATTATCAATGGATTCAATTCTACTGCAGTGACGTTCTTTGAGCCGCCGGCCATTGCAACTAATACATCCTCTCCTCCACCGCTACCGATGACAAGTGTGCTATTGTTTGCTTTTGATATTTCATATGGCAAATAATCCATGAAAGTTTTTAACCATTGAATATCTGCAATAGAACCATTCCATCTGAACACCGGTGTATCAGCATCTGCGTCAATCGCTACTTGGGCCAGCGTCTTGGATCTACCATTCTCATCAGGGTTGCCATTGTTGTGATAATATAACTGCCTAGTGACGTCAATTCTAGAGAACGAATTCCATTGAGTCGATAGATGCTTGAATATTGACGGATTCGCAAGCTGATAGTGCAACCCTTTGATTTCTCCAGGTTGTATTGCGAGTATAGTAGAGCCAGCATTAGTTGCTAGTAACATAGCAGAAACAGCAAACGCTATGAGTGCATATGACCTTATCTTAGTTTCAATTACTAATGGTTCAGAGGTATCTTTTTTCTTCTCCGATGGTATAAACATCAGCGCAGCAAGAAGAGAGGGGCCAATAAGCATTAGGCCTATTGAAATTAGTACGGATTCCGCACCCAAAGTACGCATAAGTGAATCAAGTGCAAGTGTGGCTGCAGCAGCACCCACTAAATCAACAAAATATAATTTACTTATTTCTCTTGGCATTGCAAGGTATACTAGTGCCATTGAAATTCCTGCAAAGAAGAATGGAACTGATGATGCCAGATAAAATAAATATATATAAGATGTACTGGATGGGATGATGTGTCCTATTACAAATAAAAATATCGGTAATGAAACTGCAAAGGCGATAACAGATTGAAGTATTTTCGATGGTAACCTGTCATTTCTTATTTTAGATTTTAGAATATGTACTAATAAAGCTCCAACACCAAGTCCAAAAAACGCTACAGAAATCGCCATAAAGGCATAATCATACCATAGAACAATTGAGAAAATTCGTGTTAGTGTAAGCTCAAATAACAATACACTTAATGATAAAACAAAAAGTGTAACAAATAGAAAAATTGTCGGATGAGGATAATGTAGCAACCCAAAAAGACGAAATCTAATTCACATATAAGGTTTTCTAGTTAGATTCAACAATCTAATTCTATGCTTAAACAGCATTTATGATTTAGACACATACGTTATTGAAACTTGAATTGCATTATATTGCAAGTCAGGTAACATTCTTTAATAGTTCATTTACTTTAGAAAAAATGAACATCAACTGTCATCAACATTTTATGATATCAAAACAGACATGAATCCCAGGTCATGGTTGTCAACATATCGTAGAACTTCAATTGGTTACCTTACAAAAATGCTTCTATTCTACCATGGGGTAGGTTTACTGCTTATGCTCGTGGGTTCATCTGTAGCCGAGAGGGTGATTTCAGACTATAAGGAGCCATCTATTGCACTTTCACTTACGTCAGTCCTGTCTGCTGGACCCATAGAGGAAACAATATTTTATGGTATTCCATTTTATGTTTTTGGAAATAATTTAGTAGTTTTGGCAGGTGGAATTGCATGGGCAATGATACATATATTAAATACAAATACACCTAGTTTTAGCAACCTTGCATATGCAAATTGGTTGTTTGTAGTGCCTTCACTTTTTTTTAGTCTTAGAACGTGGATTAGTGGAAAGGGGTGGTTTGCAATTCTCACCCATTCGGCTTGGAATGGGATCTTTTTTATGCTAGGCTGTGCCTTCGGTGAGACGTCATGCGTAAATATTTCATCTGAAAAAATCTTTGCTATAAGCATAGGTAGTATAATATTATCTGGAGCATTGCTAAGTTTAACATATCTCCTATACAAGAGAAATCATGATAAGAAAGCTCAAAGACTTGCAACTTAGAGGCTCTATTGTTTATATAAACAGTGTAATGTAACCTTCTTTTCAGCAACAAAAAGCAAAGATGCACGAAATTTAGATATACTTAAAATAGATGTTTCCACGTGAAGAGAAATGACGAGGTCATCATAATTGTACTTGATGAATTTAGTCTTGATACTCTTGTGTTTTTAAGCCAGTATTTGAGGCAAGCAATTGTTCCAACTTTTGCTTTAATACCGAGTTGATTTTTTCGCCGTCTACTTTGCCTCGGAGCACAGACATACACCTGCCCATCAACGTACCAAAGGATGCAATGCCTTTGGACTTTACTATTGACATATTTTCTTCTAAAATCTTGTCAATTATCCTTTGTAATTCTTGCTCATTTACAGGCATTATCCCAAGTGCCGCAACAGCTTCATCTATGGTTTTAGATTCTTTTTTCATTATTTTTTCAAAAATTAGAACTATCGACTCCTTTGCTACAATGCCCGCATTCAGTCTCTCGAAAGCATCTAAAATCATATTTTCATTTAATAGCGCAGTATCCAGTCCTTGTCTTTGTAGACTGACTAAATCTTCAGTAAGTTTAGATGCAATAAATGTTGGTTGTATTTTTGTAGAATTTGCAATTTCTTCAAATAAACTCAAATATGGAGAATCAAATACCTGTTCTGCAAGCTTTTTGTTCATACGATGTTTCTTTGCAAGAGTATCTATTATCTCATCCCAGGGTCGTGGTATTCTGTCAGATAATGAGTCAAGTAGTGCATTATTGATTGGAATTGGTTGTATGTCAGTTTCTGGATACATCCTACCAGATCCAGATCTAGGTCTGCTAAAGGTAGTTTTGCCATCAAAAGTTGCTGCACGAGTTTCAGCAGGTACACCATTCAATGCCATTTTTAATCTTTTAACTAGAGCATCTACGGCAAATTCTACTCTATCACGCTGACCACCTACAATTACGAAGGCATCCGTGTCATCAACTACCTGTAATTTCTTCTTAATCGCGTCAACTTGCTCGCTTCCGATGCCGTAATTTGGTAACTCATCAGAATGAAATACTCCACCTAGACCATAAAATCTAACTAATTCACTTAATTGCTTTCCTATTCTGATATCAGGATACGGTTCAAAGCCGATCATGCCGGAAAAACCTTTTACCCGGATTGCCTTGAAAACGCCTTTATTATCGTCATCAGCAAGTGATTTTTTCACTACCTTTGATGTGGATTTGCTTAAAATATTGGTTACATCTTCAATCCTATCTCCAATCCCCACTTCAGCATTAATGTTATTCTTTTTGAGTTTTTGAGCAATCAAAATCAAGCCATGTTGCCGTAACATTTCATATTCAATTACTTTGATTAGTTGATCCAATTGCTGCACACCTTTCACTTCAACAACGTTGCCGTTGTCTACTGAGATGTTAACATCTTGTCTGATGCTCCCAAGTCCTCTTGCAACTCTTTTACTCGCTCGCAACAGCCTGCCTAAGGTACGTGCAACTTGCATTATTTCTTGAGGTTTGCCACTGACCGGCTCAAGTGCAATTTCAACTAGTGGAACTCCTAATCTATCAAGTCCGTATTCCCTGATCGTGCCATTATCAGAAATCAGTTTGGCTGCATCTTCTTCTAGGCAAATAGTTTGCACTCCAATCTTTTTACCATTAATATCGAGATAGCCACCATTTGCAATTAACATTGTACGCTGAAATCCACTTGTATTAGAACCATCAATAACAATTTTGCGCATAACATGTATTTCATCTACAACCTTGGAATGGAGTGTGAGCGAAACTATTAGTGCGGTTTCAAGTGCTTCTCTATTAACTTCGTGGGGCGGTTCCTCGTCTGCCTCTACCAAACAGCATGAGCCTGCAGCAGCGTGATACTTTATAGTATGCATTTTGTTGGATTCAAAGAGAGCGGCAGCATCATACATACCAAGTTCACTTTGTGTTGGCCGGAGGTTGCGTTTAAAGAATATTTTATAATTTTCTGTCTCTTCACATTTACAGCTGCAAAAGAGCTTGTTTTCTGTAGCAAGCTGCTGATGAATTTCAAAACCGACCTTGACATTAATACATTCTGGATTGATTGCGAGTATCATAATCCAAAAATGCTCTATACAACCTTTAAGCCTTACGTATTATTAGCAAACATTAACTTCTGATATTCATAATATATATTATAATATCTAAATCCTTATTATTTAGCCGAATAAGACGAAGTACAAAGCGTATTTCAGACGACAAACTTATTCTATAACAATTGCTTTAGTTGCCAATTCATTCTTGTAACGATAATGATCTGTAAATACGAAGAAGAGGAAACATTTGTTTCTTCTGCTCATTTTTGTAGAGCCTCTAGAATAAAACTCTTACAACAATGATAGAAGAAACAGAGTTGACTAACAAGTAATGGTCAATAATAGCCATGTTATCACCTCAAGGCTACCCTGGGCTTCCAAAGAGTGATCACGACATTCCTCATACATATAGATATTGGAATTTTTTCTCCCTATCGTATAGGGTTAATACTACAATAGCAACACAATAGTAATACTGATCATCCATTACCGTATTTTAATGCAATATCTTCAACCACATCTGTCTAATAACAATGCAGTGATTACACCCATGGTCTTTTGACCATCATTAGCACCATGAGTAAGTGAGTAAAATGTAGATGACGCTATCTGAAATTTGCCAAAAAATTTGTTCACTTTTGATGCTCTAGAATTACGTAGAAAACGCATTA
>JAFAQB010000141.1 GCA_019246625.1 Nitrososphaeraceae archaeon | reverse complement strand
AAAGATCCTATGGGACTTGCAGCAACAATTCTTTATATATCATGCTTAAAGACTGGTGAGGTAAGAACTCAAACTCAAATTGCACATGCATCTGGAGTGACAGAAGTAACAGTTAGAAATAGGTTAAAAGACCTAAAAATCAAACTTCATCTAAACTAGATTTGAAAATATGTTGAAAAGATCATCAAGTTTGTAACATAGGATAATGATTAGATTATAGATTGATAGCCGGATAGATTAGGAGAAGGTTTGTTTTACTAACAAGTTAACATCAAAAGTTAACAACATACAGCTAACAAAACATTCCTATAACTATTCAATCACCGACTGAAATTTTGAAGAACTTTTCCATTTCTCGCGAGTCTCAAGCTACATTCGTCTGCTAATTCAAAAGATGTCAGAATATAAAAGACAGAAATAAAGAAGAATTAGAGAAAATGGGGCAATTTCTGATAGGTTGTTCAGGGTGGAATTATAGCGACTCTCCAGATAAAGGAGGATGGACTAGTGTATTTTATCCAGACAAAGATACTAAGAGGTTAAGGTATTATTCACAATTCTTTAACACAGTAGAGATGGATTCCTCCTTCTACGAGAAATTCTATTCGCAAATGACAAAAGGTACATTTATTGGAATGGTCAGAGGAACTCCAGAAAAGTTTCAATTTTCTGTTAAAGTTCCAGAGACAATAACTCACGTTAAGAGGATGAACGTTGAAAAAGGCGCTATTGGATACTTTGAAGAATTTCTTGATAAAATATCTCCATTAAGAACTGCAAACAAGTTGGGTGCAATACTATTCCAGCTTCCTCCAAGCTTTACTGTGAACGAGTTTAAGAACATTGAAAAGTTTCTGGATAGACTGCCTGCTGGTACATCTGATGGTTATGATTACGCCGTAGAGTTCAGACATCCTTCATGGGGAACTGAAGGCCCTTGGGAAATGTTCAAACATTACAATATAGCAGCTGTGATGACAGACTCTCCAGCACGAGAGAATCTTCAATTTCTATCTGAAGTCACGATAACCGCCGATCACTCATTTGTAAGATTCCATGGAAGGAATACCAAAGGTCACTATTGGTATAATTATCTATATTCCGAACAGGAATTGCAGCCATGGGTTGAGAGAATAGATCAAATAATAAAACAGACAAAGCTTCTTCGTGTCTACTTTAACAATCATTATGGCGGGAAGGCGGTGGTTAATGCAATGCAGTTTAAAGAGATGAACGGGATTTCGTTGTCTACAGATGAAAGAAGGGTATTGGAACGTGCACAAACGTACATGATCTGAAAAGTACAATCTGTATATCAGGATGCCCTTGCACTAGTACTACTGTCGCTACCTTTGATCTTGTCACTTTCGCTGCTGCCAGTAGTTCCCATAGCTGCGCCACCATTATTGCTACTACTTACACTACTTCTGTTTCCTGCTTCGTATCCTGCACAATATCTCTTACTATGACCAGTAGGACAAGCTATTCCAGAACGAGCATTCTTATCTGTCTGATACCCCAAGTCATAGCAACTAGGCCATCCTGGTTTACTACAATGCGCTGTGTTACCTGACCCGGTATTTCATCCTGCACAATAGATTGTACTAAATCCAAGTGGACATGCAGCTCCAGAATGGGCATTATGACCGCCTTTGTAACCTACGCTAAAACAAGATGGAAAGCCTGGTTTATCACAATGTATAGAATCAGTAGCAGTATTGGTAGTAGCAAACGCCGCATCACTGCCACCGGCAGCATTGAAAGCCATCATGGTTGTAACTAATGACAGCAACATGACAATTGATTTCAATTTCATAACAATCCTCTTCTAACACTTATTATGAATGACCGAATAACATTATAGCTATTAGCCATAGTACAGAATTAATCGCAATCGCGATCATATATCAAACTTCTAACATGAAACTATAGACATAATCTAAATAATCTCCAATAAGATGAAGATATAAGACTTACCAGAAGTCGCTGTAGTTTTTCATGGCGCAGATGAAATGGATCATTATTACCATGACATCGGGATTAGCGGCAGGACGCCAGTTGGACCCCGAGATGATCCTAGCCTGTCAGTATGCGATTGACCATTAAGTTTTTGTGATTTTGTTTTTTAGCTTCCACCTTGGAGCATTGTGAAGGTGTTCTGATAAGTAGAAATAGTTGGTACCTGATAAACAACCTTCATTGAATGATTAGATGATGTCATTGTTATTTAATCAAACTAAAATCCATATGTGTACCTATCTTAACATTATGTCTTTGATAAAAACCTGATGCTGTCTCTAATACATATAATGCATCTTTCTCTGGAGAGTAGGAGGGACAAGCAAGATCTGTGATACAGGGTTGTAGGTTATGCTCTACATGTACTACATTCTTATCCTTATCAAACCAAATTATATCTATAGGAAACTTCATACCATGCATCCAGAACGGAAATTTATCTGGTTCTTTGAAGATAAATAACATTCCTTGATTTTCATTTAGATGATCTTTGACATCTAATCCTTTTTGAAATTGATCACTTGTGATGGGAACATCCACAACAAGATTAAATCCATTTATTGTAACATTTGCCTTCATGTAATAATTAGCAGAAGGAGAAGAAGACAATGATGCATTACTGTTGCTAACAGCAGTATGATTAGACATATTTATCCCAGGAGCGAATTCAATATTGCTCTTCGAAAAAACAAATGTCAATAATAACACTACTACTAGCGCTGAACCCAATATCATAATAGGAAAAAAATAATGCGAAATGCCATTCTTCTTTTTCATTCAGTATCTCTGTACAATCAGATTATCATATAAACTATGAAGATGAGTAGAGATATGCGTCACTCGATCATGATGTATTACATAGCCTTTAATCTTACTAACATCGCTATCCTCTTGTTAATCTGACTATTCTTAACAGGGAGATTTATGAGGAGCGAGTGTACTGAAAATCACTATGAGCAATACTCGCAGGGGACTTCCGCTAACCAGAGCTTATGTTGAGCAAATATTTCCGAAATTAACGCCAGTGCAGATTGGTCGCATTGCAGCGCGCGGGCCCATGTATGCTATGGAGCTTGGTGAAGTGCTCGTCGACTATTTGGAATAATATTTTTCTTGATTGCAATAAGAATTTGCTTTGTATATTCAGATAAGTGTTTTCTCTTTGCCATGATTTCGATTACTGAGTTTTTGCCAAATAAAATGATGAAGA
>JAFAQB010000024.1 GCA_019246625.1 Nitrososphaeraceae archaeon | reverse complement strand
AGATCCTACCCTACTTCATGACTTACTAATACGCGAGCAGGAAAAATCTGAACGTGCGCCTTTTTACATGGTTGAAGTATTTACAAAGCAAGGTACAGATTCAGAATGGTGTAAAAATCATATATGGAAAACTACTGGGTTTGTTCCAGCAGTATATGATAAAGGTACTCATTATGTAACAAATATGAGACTAACACTTGACATTCTCAAAACATTAACTGATTTTGACTTTGTGTTGGAAGTTACGGGTGATTATACTGGTACATTAACAGGAAGAGGAGCATCGCACGAACCTAGAGGAGGTCATACACATTAACATTACTATTGTTAGTTGTTGTACTTGCACATATAGGTTACATTTCTAATTACCCACATGGGTTACACTTAGCTGCTTATTCGTAGTATGTGTGGTGGATGTAATTAATCTTTGTAGAAACATCTCTGATGGAGTGAGGTCACTGATTCCTCCATGTTCTCTGGTTTCATTGTACGCTTTTACAAACATATCGTATCTTAGTTTACCATCTTCTATGTTAAGTATATCTTCTAACGCTAGGAATTCATTCTTCACTACCTTGTTGTACGCTTCTATTTTTCCCTGTAGCTGTGGATAAGAATTTGGAATTCGTTTATCCTTGATGTGATTGTGGACCAGAAAGCGTTTGAATATGTTAGATGTAAACTGCTTTCCGTTATCATGCATTATCTTCGTGGGCTTACCATTAACCATTATCCAGTCCTCTAACACATTGAGAATGTCTGCCGACCGCTTTCTTTCACACCATTTACTTGTTACTTTTCTAGAGCAATCATCCAAGCAGCTAATGATGTAATTCCTTTCACCAGAATTATTCGTATAAAAGGGGCCAAGGACATCCATTTGTACCATATCATTGGGATGTTTCAATGCAAACCGTTTGTACCTTCTTTTTCTATATTGGCACCTGAGGATGTTAAGACTATGTCTCTTTAGCATCTTGTATATAGTTCTGGTGCTTAACGATATTCTAAGAGCCTTTCTTAATCTAAACTTGATCCTACTACATCCAAATCTCTTGGTTAATCGTAGGTCAAGTATAGTCTCTTCTACTTCTGATGTTATCTTCTTGTTATACTTGATAGTATGAGGTCTTCTAGAGAGATCTGATAATCCATCGATCCCTTTCTGTTTGTACCTATTTTTCCACTTGTAGTAGGTCTTTCTGGATACGCCATACCTTTTACAAATACTACTTATGGTGTTACCAGTCCATTCTTTTTCATGTATTAGATTAAACCTTGTATTAATTTCTATATGGATACACTTCCTTACAGGAGTGTAACCCATCTATGTAAGCTAAATTGTCACCTATGTTAGCAAGTACAACAGTTAGTACTATATCGCATATAGCATAGTCTCCATGCTTATATAATAAGGTCAATTATAAGACTTCCCGAACCGAAAACACACACATTGAAAGGACCTTCATCTAAAATAATAAGTTTGAAGATAATATAAGTAACCAAATTTTTTGAATACCTGATAAATTTAAGATACAGTGTTAGTCATAAGTCATATCATTGTGCACTAAGAGGAGGTGAATAAATATAGTAGCAATAATGGAACAACGAAATCCATCTACTGGAGAAAGAAGTAGAGTAATTTCATACTTGTAAACCAATATTTTTTATCTGTTGCCTATTTTCATCAAATTCTCTGATTTCATTATTATTCTGATACTTGAAATTGATAAATCATAGCATATACTTACATCGGCATATATGAATGTGATTATATTTAATATACGATGAATACAAAAACATCAATAATAATTGCTTCAGCAACCATTGCTGTAGTACTAGTCCTTTTCGCAGCTGCACCACTCATAACAAACCCTGCATTCGCGTACTGCAGTGGTACCAACTGGTGCTGGGGCTATCACGGCCCGGACAACCACTATGGATTTGAATGGGATCATAAACCCGGAACATAAACCCGGACAAGTAAGCACAAAAACTACCAACAACCAACTTTTTTTATTTTTTTGAAACCTTATGTTATCTGCTGTTTACATAATGCTTTTCTAGAAATGTTATGGCCCAACATCCTGACAGGTGTGACAGCAGCGAAAGCAGATGTGAAGGAAGAATGATGTATTGTTTGTAGGCTAGATGATTCTGATTCTATACACATATACTAGCCAGGCCGAAGAGATGCACGAGAACCCTAGAAAAGAGCTATTACTATACTGCTGGTCATGTCAATGTTACATTACATACATGCATACAGAGTGTTGAATACTGTAGAGGACAACAAAACGGATATAACAATGGGGCAGGTTTTTTGGGATGAATATTATTATCTAGGAGTTAAATTATGGATATACAAACTATAACGCTTTATTCCTTATTTATTTTTCTTCAATAGTCTTTCCATCTCTTCTTGCTGTTCTGGTGTTGCATGTATTGTTTCTAATTCAGTAACTTTAGGTATTTTTCTTAATCCATCTACTCAGGATTTGATTCACATCCCTCCGAGCCCGCATTGATATCACTCCTTTATTAGGGTTCTAACAAGATGGCTAGCAGACATAGAAGATATCCTTACTGGACCTATTCAAGAGTTAGTACTGCTGAAAAGATCTATGTGGACGAAGACGATACTATTTTTCAAAAAATCATAAAGGCAATGTCGGAGTATTTGAGAAAAGAACCAACTGAAGAAAATATTCTAACACTAGACGCTTATGCAACACCAAGTAATGGTGTGTCGTTATCACCCTCACAACAATCTCAATCGCAATCGCTGCAACAGAAACAGCAGATTATTATTATCTGGTATTAATGATCTGCCTCTTCTAATCCCATCATCTCTAGCGGGAAGTGGTGCTTTGCTTTGAATGGTCTTGAATACTGCGACTACTGCTATGTAAGTATGATTTGTCATGTTCCTCTTTCTTGTTTTCGTCCTTCTTACTCCATGTAGCTTCCTGTAATCCTATCATCTTCCTGAATATTGGCAGTCCCCGGACCAAAACCTACGGGGTGATGACACTATTGTAAGATTGATATTTTTCTTCCGCCTCTAGTTCCGCTCTGTATACAAACTGCTACTGTATTTGATGATGATGCTATCAGGTTTGTATCTCAAATCTAAATACAATGAGAGTATTCAAGATAATGAAAGATGAGAAAAGAAGATTGGAAAATAAATATAACAACAAACCAAGTTTTTTTAGCAGTTACTAAAAATCAAGCATGAATTAGATTATTCTACCTAAATTCCTCAGTCATATACTATAGCATAGATACCATATATATTAAGAAGTTTTCGTGACGTATCAGCATGGCTGGCTATGATGTATTTCAAAATATGTTAACAATAATCCTACCATCTCTATCTTCTGCGGCTGTGGCAATTTATACGCTTTACACAACTCATAGGCATGAGCTAAAACGAAATGAAAACGCTGCTCGTATAGAGTACGAATACAAAGCTCGTCAGCTGCTCTATGAAAACTTTCAGCCAATTTTATTTAAGTTTAATGAATCATGTGACAATGCTATGCTGCGCATTTTTTCATTAGCTAGAGCTGCAAGAGAGGGAAGAATACAAAGATCAAGGTATAAGATGGGTTGGCTAAATCCATCTCGTAGCGATATAGAAGGTGGTCGTTATTTATTGGATACAACCTATCTTCTACTAGCACCTATGGCTTACTTTAAACTTTTTCAACGAAAATTGACATCAGTAGACCTGCAATTAGATATGAACCTAAATTATCAGTTTTTGATTGCAAAGCATCTTTATCATACTTTTACAGCGGATTACGACCTAGTAGATATAGCAAGAGAATCTGCTAAAATATCCATAGAGGGAATTAGCATAATAGATCGACTTGAATATGATCCAGAGTTTATTGGTGACATATGTGATGCGGATCAAGATGGGCTTCGGTTGTTCCAGTTGCGTAATAGTCTCAAATCTGCTAAAGCCGATAAAAAAAACAACCAAGAAATTAAAGATATAGAAAAACAGATAGATGGTTTAAAACCCAAATTGAGAGACAAGAATCCTGGAAAATATTATAGACAAGGTGTTAATATAACAACTCTTGATGAAATATTAGAAGGCCTTGTTAATAATGATTCGATTATAAGCTTGTATGAGTTCAAAAAGAATTTCGATTATGAATGGAGGAAGCGAGTCACAGATCCTAGACGTTCCATGTGGAATCTCTTTAGAATTTTAAGAGGATTTCATCCAGCTGATAAACCCGTGTTTTGGAGAATCCTTTTAACTCAATTTTGCCTCTATCATGTATTAACCGAGATACGCAACAGTAAGAAATTGAAGATTGATGAATTTGAATCAATCGAAGAAATTTATAAAAAATTTCCGTACGAGGATATTATGTATAAAGAAAGTGATAAATTAGATTGGAGAAAGAAGGATGGTAGTGAATGTCGAGAATTTAAAAAAATTGATGTCATCGATATACCATTTAAAACGGTAGAACAATATTTAAATTCAAAATTAACATTTTAAAACGGATAACATTATAAAAGTACGTATTTTAATTGAAAAAATAGCTTTAGTAGTACCTCTAGTATGATTGTACAAAAGGATATGGGGGTGCATAAATGCTATGCCGTAAAATTTCTGAAAATGGTGTTTTGCTTTGAGTCGTGTTAAATGTTGCGACCTATATTATAACTTTATAAATAAGCAAGGCAGTAGTCACTTGTATTGGTATTGGATACAGCTATCTTTTGTGACGGATCAATCCAATAACATTCAAATCATGTCATGCCTTGGTAGTTGTATTTTAGAAAGTTTGTTTAGTCCTTTAACGCCAAATATATCAGCCATATCGTCTAATTCATGTTGTATAATGTTCATTTCCAATAATGCGTGAACCCGGTTCTTTACTCTAGCAATCCTCCTTCCAATCTGTATCTGTTGAGTTACTACAAATCGAATATTCTCTATATACTTGTGAAGCTATGTAGCATCTTCTCAGATAATTGAGCTTATCCTCCATCAGTATTATTATAAAGCCCATACTGAAGGTCGCAACTAAGAAATGTTTAGTTTTCACTGCATATGACAATGACAAATGTATCTCCTGACCCAATTTTCCAAATGGCTACTGGATTTTGGGTTTCAAAGACCTTAATGACTGCTGTAGAGTTAGAGGTTTTTACAAAACTTTCAGGTAATAAATCAGTTACGTTTGAACAATTGCAAAATGATATACTAGAGATGGACAAGCGCCCAGCAGAAGTATTTGCAACTGCACTACTCTCATTAGGATTGATAAATGTAAGCGGAGAAAGAGGAGGAGGAGAAGGAGGAGGAGAAGGAAGAGAGAAGCTTTATTCGAATTCTCAACTCTCTGAAGTGTTTCTTGATAAGAATAAGCCTAGCTATATTGGAGATTTTATAATTATGATGGATAAACGTCTGTATAATAAATGGGGAAAACTTCCTCTGTCTTTGAAGACAAACAGGCCAATTGAAGCAGCAGAAGGGGGAGGAGGAGAAGGTGATGATGATAATAATAATATTATGAGTGCAAGGACGATGTTTGATAAGGCCAAAACTAATCAAGTAGCAATTGAACAAATGCAAATGTTTACACGTGCAATGTATGGTATTAGTGTTAGTCCAGCTATGGCACTTGCCAAAGTATTTGATTTCTCAAAATATAAAAAAATGATGGACATTGGTGGAGGCTCCGGAGTGTATGCAATAGAGGTGGTGAAACAAAACCAGAATATGTCTGCAGTTGTCTTAGATTTAGAGCCTGCTTGTAAGGTTGCAAATGAGTATATAAGGCAATTTAATCTACAAGATAAAATTCATACACAGGTCCTAGATTTCTTTAAAGATAATCTTCCGAGAGATTGTGATGTGGCATTATTATCCCATGTTATACATTTTCTTGATGAAGAAAAAGATAAGGTATTGTTAAAGAAAGTCTATGATAGCCTGCTTCCAGAACAAGAAGATAGAAACGCGGTTATTATTATTAGTGAATGGTTGCTTAACGATGAAAAGACAGGTCCTGTACCTTCAGCTTTAATGAGTTTAACTATGATGATAGAGCAGCCAGAAGGTAGGAATTATTCTTTTTCAGAAGTATCAAGAATGCTTACAGACGTAGGCTTTACAAATATAGAGAAAAGACCATTAGTAGGACCAGCAGAGATTGTTATAGGACATAAAAAGAAATAGAAAGTCTTGATAAAAGAAACCTTACAAATATAAAGATGTCCTTCCCAATAGGAGCTATCAGAAAATAAACCATTTTAGATTTATGATATAAAAAACTACTGACTATTAAAGCCCAGCTAACTGCCAGTGAATGTATTATAAGAAATCAAGAAAAGAAAAATACAACTCATTAGATAAAGACATGTTTATCCAAAAACCACTTGCAAATGAGGATCTCGTAGCAGAATTGAATAGAATATGGAACAACTAATAGACCTCTTGCGTAATTAATGGCTAATAATCGATTTAAAATCCAATGCTTAACTATTTTGCTAAAATGAAATCATATTGGACTGCATAACCCTCAGGTTCACTAGACCTGACACAATATCAGACGCGTTGTTATACTTTTTTAATCTGTTTCTAAACTTTGTACTTATTATTCCAAACTTTTTGATCTTGCATATGGTGGTATGTTCTACTATGATCCTCAGCCTAGATTGATTCTTGTTGTATATTATTTCCTCGATTGAAAGCAACGTATCCTTTTTCTTCTTGACTGGAAGTATAGACTTTACAGTTGGAAAGTCCTTTTGTATACCCAGATAACCAAGATCAACTATGTTTTCAACTTGTGATGGAGTTACAGGACGATTATTCTTATAAACATCATGATTATGATGTCTTCCTCCCTTATGTCTAGTCTTGTGTAATATCAGACCTTGACTGTTTTTTACCATAAATTGTGTCTTGACGGTGTGTTTCTTCCTTTTACCCGAATAGTGACTCTTCCTCCTTTTCTTGTTTTGAGGCCTTGGAATTTCCTGTTCTGTAGAGTCTATGAATGCTTTAAAACCAGGAAAGTACTGTTCCACTTCATCTATAGTTTTTAATC
>JAFAQB010000409.1 GCA_019246625.1 Nitrososphaeraceae archaeon | reverse complement strand
GAGCAGGAATTGATGGTACCAACAGATTCCATTGATTATCAGTTAGCTCTTCAAATCTCACTAGCATGATTTAGACATGATCTAAGCTATAGGTAAGCAAGTGAGAAATTCTGGAGTAATATATTAAATTACTTTCCAGATGAGTTCATCACCTTGTTCTAGAATCTCGACATCCATACTACTCATACCCATCCCGCCTCTCTTAATGTAGTAATAGTGATAAGTTAGATTCTTGGCAAACATACGATAGCCTATCAAAATTAGATGATAATGCCATTATATCATAACAGCTAGGGCATTCTATTTCTTGCTCTATATCGTTATGTATGATTCTCTTTTCCTCATCCTCTTCTTTAATTTGCAAAGGATTAGTGTGCTCTTGACGTTGCAATAGTAATTCCTTGCTCATTTCTATTTTCCACAACAAATTTTAGCTGTGTTCTTATTATCAAGAATGAAGACAACGACACCAGGATATGGATATAATAACAATAGCAATATAGAGACAATTGGATTGGATTCAAATGAGTCTTGGCAAGACTCAATAATTCTATATATAGCGATCAGGAGAATAAGCGGGTGGAATTTGTCAGAACTATGTATGAACGCACTAATCCAAAGCAATCTTAGAAGTATAGTATTATATCTAACTGATATATAGCTTAAATGGGCATAGTAGGAGAACAAACGATGCCCTCTTATGATGAAAAAAGACGTAAATTAGTGGAAGTAATTCAGAAAAACGCCATAGTATTCCAGGACGTACAATTATTTTCGAAGATCAAATCTCAGTACTATTATGATATAAAACGTATATCACTTCAGAAAGAGGGAGCGCATCTTCTTGCTGAGTTACTGTTATCAGAGATATACAAATACGGTCCAAAATCAGTAGGTGGAATGGAGATGGGTGCAGTTGCACTGGTAACTGCTGTGGTATTTAAAAGTACAATGGATGGCAAATACGAGAAGGGCCTAAACGGATTTTTCATAAGGAAAGAAGCTAAAGGTTATGGATTACAAAAGAGAATTGAAGGAAACATGATTCCTCCGGTGGTGATAGTTGATGACGTAATCACTTCAGGTAAAAGTGTGATGGATTCAATAGAGGCAGTTAATGCGGAAGGAATCACACCAAAAGGAGTGGTCTGTGTGATAGATAGAGAAGAAGCGGATACACCAAATGTGTTAAAACAAAGCAACATCAAGTATTCTTCACTGTTCAAACATTCTGAGTTTAAGCCATTTATAGAACAAAAACTTGAAGAAAAGAGACGAGCGGCAAACTAAGGATATAATTTTATGCGTTTAAGAATATCTTTATGTTATAGCTGCCATAAAACTTTAGAGAAGCTAAGTCGAAAATGAAAAATATGTTTGTTATTGATAGACAACCAAGATGAAAAAGCCAAATTCATCGATAGACGAACCCCCTATACATGCAAGGTTCAGTTTACGGTATAATGTGTAAGATGCTTGCACTATCATCCAATGCGGTAAATGAGACGGCTTAGTGACTTAGTCGGGAGTCCCACTCGTCCAAGCGGCATGGTGGATACGAGTGGCCCTATATAATAATATCATTTTAGCCACTCTTAGTGTTTAATACTTTCTCAATAATAATATTTGTAGATAAGAAGCCAAGAATAATATGAAGGTACTCTTTGGGACTGGAAGTTTATCTAAAGTTTATGATTTTTGATCATGATTCAATGAGTATACGCAGCAGGTGATGCTTCTGTAATTCCTCCTGCTCAATCAATTATGCTAAACTTGTCTGAAGCTATTCCTCCAGCGACCGCAGGTACGTAGTCGAGCCGCTGGAGAAGACCTTTCTCATTGAAATAGAAGATTGTTGTGCAATATTGCTATTTGAATCGGAGCATCGTTAGTTATTGCTGCTTAATCTATCTTAATGTTTGTATCAAATGAGGAATGCCATAATCATCATTTCCTTATAACGCATAAATATGCCATACAAAATCAATAGTAAATCGATATTGCGAGAAAGTAACGATATGAGATTGTAGAGTTAAAGAGTAGATACTGACTTTGGCATATCAAGGAATAAGACGACACATTTATAGCTGTGATGCTTTTTGAATGCTTAAATGCTTTCAAAAAGAAATGTGTCAACAGAAAACAAAAAAGAAAACAAACAACAAGGAGTTGAACAAAAGTAAATGGAATCAATATACGAAAACAAAGAACTTGAGAACTTTGTAGAGGGAGAATACGTAAACATAAGAGATAGTGAATCAAAGATACCGGAATTCATTAGAGGTAAAGAGAAGATAGTAGACAAGACTGATTTTAATGGAAAACCAATAAAAAAAGTTCAATTTGTAGTCGTGGACCCAGAAGACCCACAAAGAAAAGAAAAGAAGCTTGAACTATCTAGAATGCATGTAGGAAAGTCATACAATAAACCCTTTGAGTAATTGAAAGCTTACAGCTAGATTCTTCGCTGTTTAGACATTTTGATATCCTCTTGATGTCTTATGGTAGATTATCAAAGCTTAATGTTTGTATCAAGGGAGGAATGCCATAGTCATTATCTCCTCCTCGCGTGGTTCGTGATCTCTATTCGATCCACTCCTCGATTATATAGCAGTCAATTTGAATCGAGATTCTTGGAAGTTGTCTACAATTCTATTATGGAATTTTATGCCCTCTTTTTCAAGTATCTGTCTCTTCTTTTGTTGTCCATATGCGAATCCACCTATCTCTCCATTTGACTTGACGACTCTGTGGCATGGTACAGATATTGGATTAGGATTATTAGCAAGAATCCTACCTATTGCTCTTGATGCTCTAGGATATCCTAATGCTCTTGCAATATCTCCATAAGTGGAAACTTTACCATGGGGAATTTTGGTTAAAAGGGCATAAACATCTTTATTATTAATATTAGAATAGCACCACATCTTTTCTTTCTTACGATCATTTTTGCCCATCAAAGTTATAAAATGTAATAGCTATTTAAGTTTAGCATATGCAAATAGTTACTATAAAAGGAAACTTAACTATTAAAGAGAAACAATGGCTTGATTTGATCGATATTGCTTAAAGTAGAACTTGCTTGATAACTGAGTATTCTTTTCATTTTTGCTGGAAAAGTCGGATGGAAAACAGATAGCCATGACCAACGTCTGATTAACCATGTTAATTCACATAGTTCAGCAATGCTTTAAGTACAAACAGCCACTAAGTACATCATCTATGATAAAAGGAAAAAATAGAGTAAAACGAGTTTCTACAATTACAAAACTTACCGACAATATCCTTTCGCATGAGCATGATTTTGTTTTAACGCATCTTGATAACAGTAATAATAGCTTTCTAAATTGTTTGACCTGCAATGCATATTTTTGCAGTTTATGTGGTAGAATGTTAGACAACATAAGGGATGCAAAGTCTGTCAGAAGATGTACGTATAGCAGTGCTAACTAGTGTGAGCATATTGAGATAACACTCATTTACCTACGTATTGTATGTTGAAAACTTCATCTTATTCAATATTAACAATTATTCTAATTTTATCAATAATAATATTACTACCATTACCATCTATTACTATCAATCGACAATTTCTACAAAATATACAAACTTTTGCACAAAATATAAAATGCTACTTGACGGTAATGTGTTCTATGCAGAAGTAAAATATGATAAAAGTAATCAAACAGTCACGTTGGTAAAAGGCCATTGGTGGGCATTTAATGGTAAATCAGCATGGAATAGTATGGGTTAAAGGTGGAGAGATGATACCTCCAAATGGGTTGGTAGCAACTACCTCTGTTATAGATGCGTCAATAAATTCATTAACGATCCATTTGGATATACGCCACACGAAGAGAGTATATAACAAATCCTCATGATATTATTCTGTTAAATTATGATATAAAGATAAGAGACTAGAAGAAGAAGACAAAGGAAATGGCAAGATAACACAGTAGATATAAAACATACCTTATTACAGTATTAGGTTACTGCTAGCGACCTTAACATTAATAATTCTATAAGGAATCACTAATAACACATATCATGGATTTTAAAAGCTGGTTTCAGAAAAAATGAAGCAACAATCATCATCATCTTCTAAAGAAGAAGAAATAACCAAAATTAGATCAAAGATAGATTCTGTGGAAAACGAATCTAAAGAAGTAGACATACAGCCTATAGAACAGCAACCATTATCATCATCGCCAACGTCGAAGCAAACAACATCAAGCTCAAAATCTATAATAAGTTATGATGACAATGAGGAAAAAAATATTTACAACGGTTACATTCTCGATGTTTTACGTGATTTGCCAGAACAGTGGGGTAGGAAAAGAATTGAAGCTACGTGTTATTGCAGATAGAGGACGCTACATGGATTACAAGAAGAATATCAGAAGACGTAGAGAGAGGACTGGTAAGTGCGCAGTTTATGATTAAAGAATCAAACCATCTATGTGATATTACTATTATATTAAAAATTTCTGATGGTCTTGCAAACTTTCCAGCCGCTATCACAGCTATTAACCCAGTGTTTTCCTTCATTTTAACAGATATGAAATCTGAAGCAATATTTAGAAGAGAAGAATTAAAAATGGATCCTACCATTGATGCAAGTATTTATTTTCTATAGAATAATCATTGAATCACTCATCTTTTCATAAAAATATCAATAAGTGTACAATTGAGTGCGCAACAACTATACCTTGGTGAGTATTCTACTTTTAGAAGAGAGGTAGAATATAATAATAACAGATTATGGTATAGTTTGATTTAGTTGTGATTGTTTATCGAACAATAATAATAAAGTTATTGAAAAGTAAATTTTAATGAACAAATTCTTGGTTTTAGTGTTGACAAAATAGTTTTCTGTTAACAGTAGCTACTTTGTTTAGCATTACGCAGCTATAAATATACAATAAGGTTCAGTTTATGAATTATGACTTTAAAGATCAGATCAGATGTACATGGCGGATATTCCCAAATAACGATAACTTTGTATTCACTAGTTTTTATCGGGTCCTTGAGTTATGCTGCTAATCACACATTCCAATTGCCCTATTGAAATTGGCTAATTACTTGGTTTGGTTTTGTTGGGAATATTGCAGTGATTGTGATTGCTGTACTGGTAGCTGGAAAAATGGAACTGCTCCACTACCCCCAAGAGCATACGGCATTTTCCCATTCCATCTGTTGATAGCCTGCCACTGAAGATACTGTGGACTTTGCCTTAATTGTCCAGTGATTATCTCAA
>JAFAQB010000339.1 GCA_019246625.1 Nitrososphaeraceae archaeon | reverse complement strand
GTAACATCTTTTTCAACCTTGACCTAGTTTCTCTTTTTTTTCCTATTACAATTAAATCGACATGTTTGCGTTTAGCATACTCTACTATTGCAGATACTATTGATGTAGCTGTTACAACAACTTCCGTCTGTAGTTGAATATTATTGTATTACTCCTTTACCTTCTCTATAAAAATTCTATTATTTTCTACAACTATCCTTATTTTGCCCCCAGCCCTAAGCTTCATTCCATCTCTAATGGGCTTCGGGATAAAGAAGGTTTATCAAATAAGATAATATGTATACTCAACTGCATAATAGACAGTAAGTACCTGATATGTATATGATGGTAGTTTCTTTCTGTGTTATCCTCTAACAGAGGACTTTTGTAGTCCATTTTCTTCATTGCAGCTTGTCCGTTGGAAAAGATTTGTCCCCCTATCTGAAGCAGTTTACAGTAGTAGCGCCTGAAGCCTACAAAAAAGAAAGCAGGAAGAAAAGAAATGATCTGAGATCTTGGCGTAAGTGAATAATAATAGGATAGTTGCACTTGATTGACAATGAAATTGGAAGAATTTCATAAATTTCATAAATATAATACAGTTGATATTAATATTATCTATACTACCCTGGAATAAACAATAAACAATAGATTAAATTATAAAGATGTAATATCCACATACTAATTTATGGAACGTAATAAACAATCTTTACGAGCAGATTTAAGTTGGCAGTTACAATTATGCTTGAAAAACAAAGATTTACTTCTAATCGTTCCAGATAGGAGATTATTTCTGTGCTAGACTACTTTGAAATGGAACGTGTAATTGGAGAACTTGCGAAAGCTTATCCTGCTCAATGTGCAACTACGTGGTTCAAGATAACAAAAAATCACAAACCTACCAGAGAGCAATATCGTAGTAAAGTAGTAGAATACATGAAACAATTTGAATACTTACTAGCTACTTATCCGCAAAGCCTTGAAACAGATAAGCTAAAAGAGCTTATTAAGAAATCACTAGATAATGAAATAGAAAAGGTACTTCAGGGATATAACAACGATGTCGAAAGGCGTTACAAACACTACGTTGAGAACTCCATCAGAATCGAAGAATATTTTGGAAAAAGAACAAACGGAAAAACGTCCCTACAGAGATGCTGCTTTAATAGGAAAAAATCAAGAACATGAAGAAAATAATACATGCCAAGAGCGGGAACGACAAGAGACTGTACAGGAGCCCCGACGTAAGAAGAAGAAGACAATAATGATATCAGGTTAAGCTACAAAAAGAAAAGAGGAAGAAGTTAGGCCAGAGCCTGAATTATTGTCCATATCTGAAGGATAGAATGGTCCTTGCCAAGCTGAATAACTCCATCCAGAGCAGCCAATATAGTATTGCAACTAAGATACTTCTTATTATAATACAGTAGCAATTGGATAAAGATTTATCAAATATAATATAGTTTTTTACGTGTTTGTAAGGATAGAGTAACTTTTTGTTGTATCGTTTATGTAGATTCAATCAGATCCTAACTTATTTAAGATACACAATACAGATAATATCTTTATTCGAGTTTCTCTTCAACTATTTCATCTTTATCTTCACTTTTGTAATCATCAACATTGGGTTTTTTGTCAGGACGATCCTTCAGTGACTTACCTGCCTTACCGGCATTATCTTTCTCATTCTTTTCAGACATCGCTGATAAAGAATAGGCAATAACATTTATTATAATTATATTATTTTTTCTGATTCTGTTGCGTTAACATCGGTTAAATTGTAATTAGCTTCTTAATGCTGCCACTTTGTATGTATTATCTTTTTTATTGAGAAGCATTCTAAAATTGTTCTTTTCTCTTTTCGTTATTCGAACATCTCATTTTGTATATCCCATGACAATAGCATGTTAGCATCCAAATTTTGAAAAGGAAGAAGAGTATGCACTACCGCTACTCGGATTATTATCTTCTTTACTATCAAAAGACCAAGGAGAAGGTAAAATCACACAAGAGATGAAAAATAATGTCATTACCATGACAGACAAGCTCAAGACAGACCTTTCCCATATGATTGAAGAGCACAATGAAATTCTAACTGCACTAAATAATCTGATCGAAATAGCAAAGATAGAAAGTAAGACAGAATTTGTACAGTTTGCAGAAAAAACTCAAGTTACATGCAAAGACTGAAGAACAGGTTTTATACCCTACTGCAATATTGATTGGCAAATACTTCAAATCAAAGTATAATGGATAATGACGATAATAACACAATTTCTCGAGAACACAATAATTGAGTCTAAGGTTCACAAGAACGTTGACGGTAACAAATTAGCAACGAAGGATTGAAGGAGTTCAATAATGACAATAAAATTGAGAGCGGGGCATTTCCCAATTCGATAATTTGGTATAAAGCTAACCTAGGGTATCTGAAGTTTTATGGTGACAAACCTTCAAACAGTCACAAAGGCCAACTACAACGATATTACATCAGCATCTATAAAAAAGGCTTATTCTTTTTGTGTTCATGCATAATAGTATTATTACCAAATCCAATGCTAAATTCAGTATATATGGAGGCGAAAGAACTTAAGTTAACACATCTGTATATAGAATTATTACTGATGGTTTTATCATTATTCCTAGTTGAGTGCAACAAAAGATCTTAAACAAGATCACCTAACTCTAAGAAGAGTTAGAGATATTACCCAAAGATGTTCAGAAAGACTTTATTCTGGAGAAAATATTCCAATTGAAGATATTGAAATTATCTCAGTAGTGATCGAAGAATTTGTTGATGCATTTCATCATGGAAAAGAAGAAAAGGCTTACTTTCCAGAGACAAAAGACAAAAACGGATTTGCAGAAGATATTCGTAAATTTCTAATTGAACATGAGCTTGGAAGAAGGATTGCAACAATGCTTTTGCGTGAATTAAAAGAATGGAAAGACAAACGTGAAGGAAGAGATAATGATAGTAATAGTGGTAGTGATGATGATATAAATATCACCTCGAGGGAACCAGTAGCAAGATTTCTAAAGTCCTATGCAGTTTTCATATCTGACCATACAGGAAAAGAAGACAAATTCTTTGATTTGATTGAAGAGAAAGGTAGTATATCAAAAGAAGATGAGCAAATGCTCATGAAGCATTATGAAAGCTGCAAAAATGACGTAGGTGGAAGTGCAAGAATAGAGCAAATGCTAAAGTTAATTGATTATCTAGAGGATAGGGATTGGATGAAATAATATATAGTTAGTTTCTTTGTACTAATCTAATGAGTAAAGGAGGTCAAAACGTTAAACCAGCACAGGATGCAAATACACCACCAAATGTCATTGCTAATGCAGCAAGGTTTAACAAACAATTTCTCGATTCACAGTTAGGTGGCAATCCTGCTACTGTAAGTATAGGCAAAATGTTAACTGTAATGAGTGAACAAGACAACACCACAATGGCAATCTTTTAACTCAACTAACTACATTCATACACCAGCAGCATCAATAGATTCAGGCACTTATTGATGAAATTAGAAAAAATGTTAAACAGATCAATGATCAAATGCAATCGTAATTATCATTATCATCAAATACTAATCAATAATGTTTAAGACAATTTAACGATATGCTTTCTTTTTTTTGATAATGAAATTGGATGTAGCATAATGAATGACGACTCACTATAATGTTGACTATCCTCAATTATAGATGCTACAAAGGATCGTATCTTAAGGAAATTATTACCTGTATACGGTTTTACTGATGAAAGAGAAGAAGAAACAAACTAGCTAGCCACGATTATTCTTTTGCTTTCTCCTCGAGGGATTCTTTCAAGGCCACTGCATTGTTAAATCTATCCTCTTTTGTGGCACAAGTAGGGGGTAGTGTTATTGTTGATGATGACCCTTCTTTTACTTTACCAAGAATCATATTAACTAACTCATTGTTTTCGTCTAATTCTTTAAAATATCTTCGTTTAAATTCATTCCATTTCTTTTCATCATGTGTAAACCATTTTCTTAATGAGTTACTTGGTGCTATATCTTTTTGCCACAGATCAACTTTTACCTTGTCTTACCTTTTTTCTTCCTACATGGATAATAGTCATCAAAAGCTTCTTCTGTTCTAGCTTTGACATATTCCAAAGCCCTTTCAATCATGCTTTTTTCAAACGCTGAATGGAATATGTTTTAGCCTTAAAGAATTACAAGCCTCATCCTCGTTGACTCATCAAGTACTTGATTACTGAAGTCTCCAAAGATGTGGATTACGTACACTTGTGTGTTGCATCCCACCGAACCAGTACCAACGGCCACATACCATAAGATAAGCTATCTATCTTCCTGATGATGAACTATTATCCTCACTTCAAAAAATAGAAGACAGACAATATCAGAACGTTTCTGATGTTACCAAAGCTGCTGGCATGGTTTATTGATAAAAAAAGACTGAGCTTGTATTTCTTTACTATATTATGAATGATTTACCGTTTTATGCCAGTGTTAGCGGAAGAAAAAATAGAATATGACGTAACAGGGAAAGTATCATAGTTGTTGTTATGTTTAAGGTAAACAACAATAGTATAGACGCCTCCACTTTTTAGTAAAGATGAAATGTTAAACTGAATATCTATGGATTTTTGTTGTTGTTGTTGCCTACTTTCTCCTCCTGCTCTGTCTTCTCCTCCTTTTAACGATGAGGAAGAAGATATCCACCATCTGGTTGCTTGTATTAATGTATAATTTGTTGATGATTGTTTGTAATGTTGATTTACATGAGGATGAGGCAGTTGTTTAACTATATCTGCAATCAATTTTCCCATATCATAAAGATTATCATTTTTATGTTGAGTGTAGACTAAGAAAGTTGGTTTTTCATCATAGTAAATATGGATTGAATCAATAATACTATTATTATTATTTCCTAAAACTTTTCCTGAAATTTCGACGTTGCCATTACTATCTTCATTATTGTTATCTACATTGTAAGCCTGATTATTTAGCTTAATTATTGGTTTATCAAATTCGATGTACTTATTCTCAAAGTTTTGTACAAGCACAAAAGAGTCTTTGTCATATGCAATACCAATGTTTACATGGGTATGATGTTTGTCTAATATATTGTTTCGATGACTCCAGTTAAAAATTGAATCATAATATATCATATTATATTCCAATTGATCTATTGATTTTATTGGATCAATTGCGGCGCAAATATACACACCATTTTTGCATTTGTTCATAATGTTTGCTTGTGAATTGTTAAAGCCATCATAACCAACATTTTGAGCTACGTATCCTTTACTACCAAAGATAGTATATTCCATATATGGCTTCATTCCATCAGAAGTATAATGAGATATTTGTCTTGTCCTTAGCATATCTTCGGCTTGCGATTGTGCTACTGTTTTATTATTATTACTATTATTATTGTCGTCGCTTAGCTTAATAGCTGGAATATTAAATTTAGACCTATCTTCATTTATTTTCCTTAAAGCATATTGCACAAGTTCATTGTAAGATATAGTTCTTTTTTGTTTTTGAACTAGAGACGAAGCTGCTCCCTGGTTAGAATTGTGGCTTGTGGATATGATGCCATACAAAGATAGTGTTGCTATAATACCGATTATTATAACGACAAATATCATTACTATCATTACATTTAACTTCATCCTCGAATTTACTCTGGATTGATTGCTAGAAAGGATCATATGGTTATATTATCATCAGGGTTTTCTTCTGATATTCTAATATGATAACACTTATCTTCGATATAATCCTTTAACAAAACATGGTGAATCCCAAAAAGGGATTCGAACCGAGGGTGCAAATCCCGCCCAGTCCAATATTATATTGCGAAAGATTATTCGCAAGGCACGTTTAAATAGACTCGTCAGCATCATTTGGCTTTGCCTGAGAATACACTGTCCCTGTTACATTAAATTTCCAGGCAGTGAATGAAATTAATTTATTGTTCGTTATATTAGGTAACACATATTGTTGTAATAACTCAACAAATTCGGTTTGATTCTTTTTATCAAATGATTCTTTTATTCTTAATAACGGACTTTTGTCAATTATGTCTTCTAACTTACACAATCAAGCAATACTTGCAGAAATGCTATTCTTGTGAAACCATTGTGTTAAAACGGATTTTGTGAATGACATTAACAGTCAAGACAAAATTTGGAATAGTATTATTAGACAATTTGAATTCATAACTGGTGCTAGACGAGTATATTCATATAGATCATACAGTCGCACTTGTTTTTTTCTTTGATGTAAAAATACTATAACGATGAGAAAGTGTATAATATAGATAAACTAGAATAAAACCAGCTGCCTCTATAGGCAGGCTATACATCCTAGGAATAAATATTTCATTAAATGAAAATGGAACAAACAAAGGAAATAAAGCTTTGTCATCCCCAAACGTATCATATGCGATATGTGAAAAGAATGCTGCCAAAGTTATGATAAAGAAAAGAGAGGAAAATTGTTCGTTGTTATTATTCTTCTTATGTTTATGATCATCATCTATTAATTTGGTATTACTGGTATGCTTCTTATTGTTTTCATCTACTTTTTCATATCTTCTGAATCTATTCAAATCATAAATTGTATTTGTTGTTATTGTTTTTCCCCTCCATACTTTGTGATAGATTCTCCCTGCTATCAGGCCTATTACTATTGACGATAAAACGGCAAAGAGAATAGAATGGTCGAGTCTGCCTTGTACGTGAAATCCTGCAACGTTAAGTAAATGATCTGAATCAATAGTCAATGCCATTAATCCTGCTAACAAAATAATTTTAATATTTTTAGTTGGGATAGCAACAATCGCGCCAAAGAGAAAGTGTCCGCCTAATTCTTGGAAGGTAATTAGGCGAAAAGGCTCAAGTATAATGATGTTGTTGTTTGATTGTTCGAACAAACCAAAAAATGAATATAGAGATCCCAGTGCTCCATATACTAAAGATATCATGATTATAGTGAAAATTTGAAGGATAGCATGATACAGCATAGGTTAAATCTGCATCTAACTTGTAGAAGGAAAGCTAGTAAAATCTTTTCTCAAGCCATCTGTGACTGATATAATAGATCTTTCTTCAATAGGAGAAAATGAATTACTCAGACTTTGCAATTGCAGAATCTAACTCAGATCATCCATTAGGTCAAGCAGTCGTTAATAGTGCAAGATAAAAGGCATCATGATATCAAATCCTGATTTGTTTGAAGCTACTTGCTTTTCTCTAAGATTTAATTCGATTGCCACTTGTACAGGCTTCTTTCCTTCTAAGAATAGCTTGTAAGCCTGGGTATCTTTTTCGTTTGAAGATTTTTTGTTGTCATTATTGTTATTATCTTCTATCGATGTAATTCCATGATTTACTCCATGCTTTTTTTAGAATAAAGCCAATATCGCGAAATGACATTTTTGCTATCTTTGCAATATCGCGTATGCTTTTGTCCTGATTCTTGTAAAGATCAATAACAAGCCTTTCTCTTTCGCTGTAAAAATTGTCTGGCATTATGGATTGTTGCTAATATATTACTAGTCATCACTCACTGATAAGCATGTCTATTATCTGTTACCACTGTTACCATATTAGTTTTCCTGTTACCGGCTATTACCATTGCATACTTTACTGAGCTTGTACAATAGACAAATGGGATCATAATAGCTAATGAGTTTATGTCATAAAATCAAAATCTGAAATGACGGTTTGTTTTGAATTGTGTTAGCAGATTTTACTAAGCGATTTGTCCTCCTCCTCCTTCTTGTTCTTACCATCTCCATATTGGCTTTTGGCAATCGCCCAGTTTCTGCTGAGCATTTCTTGATGGCTGCTTTATGCATTCATATACTCACCTGTTCATATTTGCTACTCCTGAACTTGCAAATGCTAAAAAATCAACCAGGATTGCACGCGCGTCGCTTGTTTTGTATCCATTTTATGTATTTGATGTAGTGGATGCATATCATATATTTGTTTATTAGTAGGACGTAATATTAAGGCGATGTAATGAATTTGGCGTTGTATGAACTAAGACTTTCGTAATGGTAATCCACTAATTACTCGTTAACTTTCCTGTTTATATAATTACAATAGTATACTTAATGGAGAAAAAGTAAATATGAAAATAGGAATTATTGGATCAGGAAATACAGGCGGAACTGCAGCCAAGATGTTTGTAAATGCCGGTCATGAGGTAGCAATTAGCAATTCACGGGGCCCGGAATCGCTTACATCACTTGTAAAATCAATTGGTCCAAATATTAAAGCTAAGACAGTGGAGGATGCAATAAAATTTCCAATGCAAAGGCTATTGTATCAAAACTTATTGAGGATATAGGTTTTGCACCTGTAGATACAGGTTCTCTGAGGGAAGGTGGTCGTAAGCAACAACCTGGTTCTCCAATCTATAATAATCCAATGACTGCTAAGCTAGCACACACACGTCTGAGTGAAATTGCTTAGATGCCTTATCCTAACAAACACGCGGAAAGTAGAATACAGACAATCCTATACTGATGAAGTCGCTTTCGGGATTCTTACGTATTCAGCAAATTTACTAAATCCTTGATATGCTACTTCGATCTTGATAAGAGTTTGTTATGCGAAGCAAAATATATAGATAATCAAAAAACCTTGATTAGTAGAATGCGAATTTCAACGGAAATGGCAAAAGCAATTAATGATCAAATTTCCTATGAGGCATCATCTGCAACTACATATATTGCAATAGGATCATGGTGTGAGAGAATTGGATATGATGGAAGTGCCGCCTTCTTCTTTGAACAAGCTGCAGAAGAAAATGGACATATGCTAAAGCTTATCCATTACCTTAATGGTGTTGGAGCAGAGGCGATAATTCCAGCAATTGAAAAACCTCCAAGTAGTTTTGAATCTCTGGAATCTACTTTTCAATTCGGCCTAAAGAGCGAGCAAACTGTAACCAAAGCTATTTATGATCTAGTTGATATGACTGAAAAAGAAAAAGATCGCTCTACATACTCATTCTTGCAATGGTTTGTAAATGAACAAATAGAAGAGGAAACATTATTTCACACAATTCTCCAGAAGTTTGATTTACTTGGAAAAGACAAGCTGGCAGTATATCAAATTGACCAATCTCTGACATCAGTGAGATCTCAAGTCATGAGCAAGCAGGGAGCAAGCAGACAAGTCTAAAACAACCCTTCTGTATGGTATCCAACTTTAAACCAATACGGCCCGGCGCTTTTAATACAATGTGAAAATGCAATATCCACATCTAGTACATCTAGATATGAACAGTCCTAAACCAGTACCCGTATTTGACGTTGTTGCAAACTGTGTAAATAGTCTTGGTAATATTTCAGAATCTATGCCTGTGCCTGTATCTTTGATGCTAATAACGACTTCATTATCTTTCCTTTGTACAGCTACTCTTATAGTCCCCTCATTTGTAAATTTTACAGCATTAATAAGCAGATTGGAAATAACCTGAGAAATCCTACCAGGCTGTTCTCTTTATTTTCTTTGACAATAACCTGATTAGTGGAAGACATTTCGCCAAATAACTTCCCTTAATGTATCTGCTGTGGGAAAACCTAAGGCCGCTCTCCATTCATTGACTATATTTGTGACATATCCTGAACTAATCCCATTATCAGCTGCAATTTTATCTCTGTTCTCGACTCAGCCAGGACTGTATCACTAGCGTTTTGTAATTTTCAGGAAGTTTCGAAGGCATATGCCTATATCTGATTAAGTGACTATTTAATCAAATTCGTCATATCTCATTATGAGCACAAATTGAGGTCTTGAGGCTAAAACAAAATCTGAATAATATTACCGTGTATATCAACTATTTTATGATAAAAATGTATGCAATATTTCGCATATAAAAGCGGGCTTCTCAGAAAAAGGTGCATGCCCAGCATCTTCTATTATCTCAAGCTTGTAATTCTTAAGTACTTGCTTGAATGGATCACTATATTCTATTGGTATTAAGACATCAGCCTTACCCCATATAATTAATGTAGGAATACGCTCGATAGATTTTAAACGTGACATGTCGATTTGTGTCGTGGTACTATTTTTATAAGCAGATTCAAAAGCATATTTTGCTCCTGGCAAGTTAATCCTCGTTATAAAACCATTGATCACCGCAGGCAATACTTTCCAGGGTTGAGACACAATTTGTTCAAATACACTCCTTACATTGTCATATGATGTATTTTTAGCAGCATGAAGATATTGCTCTAATAAAGGAGTTGGTTCTTTAAGAAATCCTGAAGAATCTATTAATGCAAGTTTTTCTATCAATTTTTTATTTCTTATAGCAAATTCAACAGCTATATATCCTCCAAGTGAATGGCCTAATAATGTAATTTTTCCGTCATCACCATTAATTCCTTTTTTATTAATAAATTCTAGGAGAAATTCAGCAAATTTTTCAATAGTATAATTGATATCTGATGGCTTGTCACTTTCTCCAAAGCCTATTAAATCAACAGCAATTGTATGATAATACTTTGATAAGGCATCTGGGATATCTAACCATCTATCAGCTGATGAACCAAGACCATGTATAAACAAAATGTGTTTATTCGAGACATGATCTACTTCTTTTGATTCCAAGTATCTCATTTTAATATTATTATTTAATATTATAGATTTGTCTTCCATTGAAACTATTTTTGTTGTCAGATACTATCTATAAAAAAGTATGTATCA
>JAFAQB010000336.1 GCA_019246625.1 Nitrososphaeraceae archaeon | reverse complement strand
GAAAACCCACAAAAAGAACTAACAGAGCGTTATATCTCCGGTAAGTTTGGGTAGACAGGCAATTAAATTTGGATCATGGTGATAAGAATAATGGTGGATAATAATAATGATAATTTAATGTCGGTTGTTGTATTATTTACTTGACTAGCCTTTTAGACCTTGGTATTGACCGTATCAGTAACATAATTACTGACATGGCCAAACTATCTGAGAATTCAGTACTTGTTGCGATAGGGTCTTATCGTAATGACACTCGTATAAAAAAACAAATTTTTGATTGGTCAGAAAAGCTCAGAGTACTACAAGAAGAAGTATCAGATCTTGCAATAGAGCTGATAGCCCGTTATCAGCCAGTAGCCAGTGACCTTAGATTTATCAAATCTTGTATGGAGATTTCATATGGATTTTCCAGATTTGGTCGGTATTCATATGATATAGTAGACGTAGTTGAAACAACTGGTTCTATTTCTAACTGTGATAAATCTGCTGTATTGGAAATGGCAATAACAGTTCGAGGAATGATACTCCTTAGCTTACAGGCTTTACAATCGCGAGATAAAAATGCTGCAGAAAAGCTTTATGAAATGGACGATACTGTTGACCTAGTATACAGAAGATACTTACGAAAAACAATTACACCATCACAAGAAGACGAACAACAACAAAAAAACACTACTGGAGAGATGCCTAATAACAATACTATTGACAATCCTCGTTGTTATATTTCTGCTTTATTGATATTGCGATATCTAGAACGTATTTCAGATCATGCATGTTATATTGGGGATTCGGTTCATTATATTGTAACTGGTGTCTCAAGGCCAAGACTCTAGTAACTATGTAGTATATATATGACATATGATCTTATATGACCGCATTCCAGAAATACCTTATACTTATAGCTAAAATAATAACATAGCTAATGTGATAGACTATCATCATCCATTTTTGGCTGATTGGTAATAATACGTAGCAGTATCGGGATTATACTTTCAAGCTTGAGTCTATTGTAAATGTTGTTGAAAAAAGAATATCATGCTTTAGTTATAGCATATTACTTTAGATACTGGGTGATGTTTCGTATATTCTTATCTTAGTCACTGTCTTCTACTATACCTGTTATTGCGGATGCATCCGCCGCCATCATAGGTGATTCTTTGATTCGGAGGAATATGTGGGCTGCAGGTAGAATAAGACCAATTGTAACTATGGCTTGTTCGCATCAAGGAAACTGTGTATTTGGTGGACTATGTATAGATCAAAGATAGTTCTTTCGTCAGTATGAATCCCTTAACCAATACACCTTTCTGGATAATCCCATACAACAGATGCAAAAAAAGAGATGTCGAAAATTAATATTGTTTATAGATAGACAGAGCACGTCAGCATCATCGTTTCATTATGGTAAGAAAATACATAAAACAAAGTAACGAAGTCATAAAAGTAATAGCTTTTCTAAAAGATTCATCTGAATATAATGCTGTCGAAGAATGCTCGAGACAGGGGAAATATGATCCTGCTGGCATCAAAATACTACCGAAATTTGATTCTTGTCGACTATTATTACTATAGAACAAGACGTTTCAAACTAGTGAATATCGTCAAATATCTATCGAGGAGTAAAAGCAAGCGAATTAATGCTACTCAGTCTACGATTCCCTCTGCCATTTTTTGAATTTGTGCTGAAAGAGTGTCTTGTATAGAACGATAAAAATCTCATTTTGCCATATTTTTCATATGTCTGGGAGTAAGTAGCCATTTTAATTGACCGTGTAACTTTGGAGATGAAGAAGAATTTGCCTCAATCCTTGCGAGTCCCGCCTTCTTCAAGATAACAGTTCCACCCTTACCATCAAATATCATCTCACCTAACATATCAGTAAGATATGGTTCATGTCCTACAATAAGAACAGATGACTGTTGTTTGAACCGTGAAGATAATTTACGATAAAGATCCAACCGGTTACCCTCAGGCTTCAATTCATCCCAATCTTCCATCTTCTTTTCATTCTTAAATGTCTTGGCTACGATTGCCGCAGTTTGATGTGCCCTCTTTAAAGGACTGGAGAGTATAAAATCAAACTTGATTCCTAGGTCTTTGAGTGATTTGGCTATATCTGCTACCTCTTTTTGACCTGTGACTGTTAGAGGCCTATCAAAGTCTTTATTTCCAGCAGCGACTCTCTTACTGGCTTCGCCATGTCGCAAAATAAACAAATCCATTATGAAAAAAACATTATCTATCTATATTATCGTAACTAAGATTTATACATGATTTTGTATACACTACCTGTTTAAATGTCCTTTCTATCGGTCTAGTAGTCGCTGGTGGTACTGCCTACAACGACGTTCACCTTTACCTCGCCGAGTCAAATGCAAAGACTCGCCAGGAGTGGATCTCTGCGCTCGACAAAATTGAGTCTCTTAACCCACGCGCAGTTGCCGCCCAGCAAGAGACCAAAACCCTTCGAAAATATACCAAATCTTAAGCGTAAGGAAAGATCAATTAACAAACCTACAGATCTTTGATAAGACAAATAGTAAACGCAGTAAAAATGTGTACAAATAATAACAATATTCTATGTGTGATATCTTTTTGTTGTTCTAACAACACGTCAGATTGAGGAATTTAGGATAGTATTTTGATACAAGTAAATCATCTTTTCCCTGTCTCCAACACTCTTCTACTGCGTTGAATTCAGGCGAACCTCTAGGAAAATATTCAACTCTGATTTCCTCTTTGTTCTCTTCTCTATGTATGCTCTAACCTTCTTTGACCGGTAGTGTTGAGCTGCTCTATCCATAAACAATATTATTGCCTTATGAAACTTGTTTTGTAGTTTCTTCAAATAATCTAGGAATGTGTAGCGGTCAAAGGTACCGTACTGTCTGAATAAC
>JAFAQB010000334.1 GCA_019246625.1 Nitrososphaeraceae archaeon | reverse complement strand
GCATATTGCTACTTGAGCTTTATTGATAATTATTTTATTGGTAAAAGTAATATGCAATGTTATTATAAACAGTATCAACATGAAACATATCATCTAAATGTTCATGCGATTCTAATGTAATACTCTTAGACAACAGCGATAAATGAGATTGTAATGGCTAATGAGTTATATAGTAAAATCTGAAAGGGTACTTTGCTTTGGATCTTGAATGCTATTACCATGTAAGTGCGATTTGTCATATTCCTCATTCTTGTCCTTATCCTCATCCCCATTACTCCATACGACTTCTGGCAACCCAACCTTAAAATGACAATGCTAAACAAATGATAACAGAAGTATCAGGTATGTACAGATCGATGGAGAATAAAGCTCTAGGCTTTCAATTATGCAAGAGGTCTATTTACAAGTATGATATTTATCAATATAAGATCATGTCACATTCTCATATGATGAATTCTATATTTAGGTTAAAAATGAGAACCTTTTTTAATCAATTATGTTTGAGATATAGTCATTTATCCCTGGTCATAGATTACAGAATTAAATCTGTTTGACTATCCAGATTATCTTTCTTAATATTACATAATAATTATGTTACTTCCACTCACGAGCAGTAACGAGAGCCAGCTAACATAGACATCTACTTCGATCGGAACGATAATTAGTTTTATTAGACAATATGGCACATGTTTAGACGAGCTAAAAAGTTAATTCCAACTAATGAAGGAATTGATAGTCCGAGAGAAGCGAAGGAAGAAGATGCTAGGTTCTACATGAATCGTTTTTCATAATGCAAAAGACAGCCGCATTCACAGATTTTCCAATATAACATTGTTTTGATCGTATAGCAATAAGAGAAAAATAATGAGAAATTAGCTCATAAACTCAGACATATTTTGATTCACTTTCGATAACCAAAAATATACCTATATTCTAATATTGGATTTGTTCATTTTCTGAAATCAAGCATTTTTCGATATATCAGTGCTTGTACTTTGTCTACATCTCTATGGAAATCTAGTATTACTGTTTGTTTTTCTATTCCATCATCATATTCTATTACTGTATAGAGATACTTTTTTTTCCATAATAGTCCAGCTATTCCTAGAAGAAGCACCCTTGTCTTTGTGATTCTCTCAGCATCTGCATTTTCTATGGTTATCATGGACTTGTATGGAATACTTAGTCCAATCTTTTCAACTTCTATTTTGTTTGAAAATATCAGTACATGTGTGTCCTTTGACTTTGGAAACGCTTTATGACCTCCTATGTATTTTGCATCTATCTTTTCTACTGGTTTTTCTAAACCTGTTTGGTTTTTGCCAAAACTAAATTGATTAAACATTTTCATGTGTAAATAAGTTGCACTACGAAATATAGCCTACTAGAATTAAATCACAATGTTTAACAATTTTCGGTATGTTTTAATAAAACAATATTAGAAGTAATCACCTTTGCATAATATACACGGTTGGTCTGATATATATATATCGATATCATTATGATTAATCAAAAAGGATTTTCATTGTAAATGGAATAAGAATTTTGTTATATGATATGCTGTGGCAAACTTATAGGAAACAATTCTCTTGACATCATTGCTTGCAGGCAAGTTCAGGGACATGTATCTGTTATAGCAAACTTTGGACATTTGTTACCTGGTGTTACGGCCTGTTGTGATAGTCTTGTCCTGTTATTGATGTTGCTATCGCAATTAATTTTCAAAAAGGTAATAAATGATATCGCTCAACTATACCATAGTGATGATTATTAGAATTGAACGCTAACGATCTAATGTCTCCTCAAGTTGTGGTAGCAAAGCAAAACACCAATGCTGAACAGATTAGTGCAAGGCTATTAGCGGGAGAATTTAATGGACTACCAGTAGTCGATGATAATGGTGCTGTTGTAGGTATTGTAACTGCAATTGATATCTTAAAATCCCTACAAAAGGATGGAGATGGTAAAAGACAGCTTAATACTATGGTAGCAAAAGATATAATGACTCCAGATCCATCAGTAGTGAAAAAAGGCACACCAATAGAAGATGTAATTGACATTATGGTTAAAAAGCAAATTGAGTTGGTACCGGTGGTAGAAGATGATGGCAGCAAGAAGCTTGTTGGTGTAGTAGCTAGATTAGACATATTGAGAGAAAAGTTAAATGAAGGGTTTATTATCATGGGAAAGAGAGGAGCAGTTGCAAGAACTTAATCCAAAAGGATAGAAGAGAAGAAGAAAGACAATCGGCTATTTATTTTCAACATCAGTCTCAATATCTATCAGATTGATTTTGTATAATAAGTCAACTGAATTTATCTTCAAAAGCTACACATTATCTTGTAATATATTCTTCTTAAATATCATATAGCATAGTTGTTGCAGTGTATATTGTAAAATGGATGACAATATAGAAGCTGGAATGAAACAATTGCGATTGTCTCC
>JAFAQB010000032.1 GCA_019246625.1 Nitrososphaeraceae archaeon | reverse complement strand
GTGCCAAAAGTTAAGGCAAGATAAACGAGGAAATATGTATGAAGTCAAGCGATATCACTACGATAAATCGTCTAAAATAGAACGTGCAGAACGTAAAGAAGAAAAGGAAGTAAAACGGTTGCAAGAATTACCAAGTATTGAGTTGGGAAAAGTAGTAAACACCTTCTTTAACACTCATTAGTCAACTATAAAATATAATAACTGAGAGATTATACACGTAATCTGTCTAGTGTTTTGGCTGTGTGGTAAAAGAGTAGGTAAATTTCTTATAAATTCTACCAATGAGTATCATATTTCAGTAGTAGAACGACTTTAGCCAGCAGAGTATATGTCTTTAGTGCTTAATTACTCTCTAAAATAGTATATATGTATAGATATGCCATCAATAACCTGTGTGCTAATAAATTGTGAATACGGATTTCAAGAAGAGATTATTGAGCAACTCAAGGAACTGCCAGAATTAGTTGGGGTGTATGCAGTATGTGGCTCATGATATAATTGAAGTCGCTGATAATTACTCTGAATTATTTGCTCTGGCGGTAGTAGTGCTGTCTCCTGAGCCGATGTTGACACTGAATTTAAATATTTTATCATCTGCAACAGGCATTTCTTAGATGTAGGTAGGCTGTTTCCAATTCAACATTAGTTATTCTATATTTGTAGTAGAACTAGTCCAACAATGAAATGGCATGGCGAGCTACCAATACAATCATCCATGTCAAAAATATGGCTCATATATAATTAAAACAAGGAAGGTGGTATGTTATTTCTTTCACAGATTATATTATCCTCACTCATAACATCAGAAGCCTCAATTTCAGGCTTCAGTTGTGTTCATCCCAAGGCATCTGTTTTAACTCATATGGATTGACGATATCAGCTTAAAAAGCTGTATGCCTTTCGATAAAAATGTTTGGAAATATAGAGCAATCTATTTACGTCTTATTATTGATCTTGCAGTCCTAAAGATATCCATCCACATCTGCCATGTTAGCTTACCAGTATTGGTATTCTGCCTACTGGGATGATATGAAACCAATAAAGTTTTGTTGTTTGCTATGCTGTAAAAAGCACTATGATAAAACGTCAATCCATTCAAATTATTTATTCTGCAAAATGCATTAAAAGCAATTTTTCCAAGTGTCAAAATAACTTTGATTGTTTTATCTAAAATTTTTAATTCTGTGATAAGATGCTGCGAACAGTTTAATATTTCAGATTGGTTTGGCTTATTAAAGGGTGGGGCACATCTTACAACAGCAGTAATATATGCATCTTTTAATACGAATCCGTCATTCCTAGATTGACTTGTGGGTATATTTGCGAATCCATTTTCGAACATAGCTTTTGCAACCCAATCTCCAGAACTGTCTCCTGTAAACATCCTGCCAGTTCTATTACCACCATGAGCAGCAGGCGCTAATCCAATAATCAATAATTTAGCTTTTGCATCTCCAAAGCTTGGAAGTGGCTTTGCCCAATAATCTTTATCTATAAATCTTTTTACTTTGATTTGTCCAATTTGATTAATATAACTTGATAAACGTGGGCACAAATTGCACTGAATTACCTTTTCATTATGCCTATATAGCAAATATTCTTTTTCTATAAAATCCATTTTAACATCCAACAGGTTTCAGAATTGTGATACATTAAATCTATATTAAATGCTATGGTATAAGTTTGGTAAACGTTCTCGATAGTATAACTAAAATAGTCTACTATACTGGTTTAGCTAACCAATATAACTAATCAATCGACCGAGATAACCAACAGATCAGCTTTAATCAATCATTGACATTATAGGGTCCATTTCTTGCATCTGATACTCTTATTATTATTGTTATCATTATCTTTGGCTTGTAATATGTGTCCTATGCTATTCTAAATGTCACTGCAGATATTGTCAATCCAAGGTACCTGCTGCAATAATGACTAATTTTGTTCTTATTGTTCTAATTATTCCTTCGCTCTTATCTCTATCTAGTTGAAATAAAAACCACTTATAATTACCATAAAAAACGAATTTGTTAGATGGTATGACAATCAGATATATTCCTTATCAATCAGGAGTAAGACATGACAAATAAACTGTTATTTTGGTCGGTTTTCTTTACATATAGTCCTTTAGGTAATTCTGAAAGCTATTACTGAAAGAGTCAATGAAGGATTAACTCCTAAGGGACCGAGAATTATTGAACCATCCAATACATGGAGATCAGGATATGAGTTCCAGAATTACCTGATATACATTACCATGGTTGTTTACTACACCCTGCTAGCATCATCTACCATCAGACGCCCTCTCAAGAGATGTGCTATAATATGTCTTTGTTATTATCTATATTACTCCCACAGGAAGGATGGATCCCAGCATTTCTTCCTAGTCCTTCAAACATCTTCAAGTGCAAACAGATAGGATTAGGTTCATAGCGTTCTTGGTCGAGTAGCAGTTAAGAGCACAGACCAAGATGATCTTTTTATTTCATATTTAAGATTGATTCTACCCATGTGTAATGAATATAACACTTTTTAACTATTATAAGCAAGTAAATTGGATGGCAGTCTCCACTGTGATGAATAATAATGCTGCACAGCAGAAAGTAAAATGGTAAGAAAAGAATTCGTGATAACACTGTCTGATATAACAGAGAAAATGGATGTATCTCCATCAATTATGAGCGACAATGAAAAAGAGAGACTATTTCTTGGAGTTGCATTCATTAAGAAATATATATTGCTGATTTACGAGTTGGCTCAAAAGAATGAGAATATGGTGGGTAGTATTGACTCAGATCAGGTTACATCATCAACCTTAACAACAATTCCAATTTTAGAATTTGATGAAAAAAAATATTGTATAACTTTTACTGGTGGCGTAAAATAAAATGTTTCCTATAGAGCAAGCTGTTGCATGGCTTTCTTTTATGATTGCCACGACTGTTTTTGCTTACAAGATGCGAGTAATTGATAGATGGGGTGCAATAGCAGCTGTACCAATGGGTTTCGTTATACTATACTTTGGTTCGATTTTATGGTTTTTTGTATTGTTAATTTTTTTTGTAACAGCATCTCTTTTTACTAAGTACAAATACAAACAAAAGCAGAAAATGGGGTTGTCTGAAGGGAATAGTGGTGCACGCGGATGGAAGAGCGTGATAGCTAATGGAGGACCAGCAGCAGCACTTGCTATATTGTATTACTTATCTCACAACAATCCAATCTTTACACTATCTTTTACCGGATCCCTTAGTTTTGCATTATCAGATACAGTTGCAACAGAAGTTGGCTTGCTCAGTAAAACGAAACCTCGCTCAATATTGAACTGGAAGGAAATCAATATAGGTCAATCAGGCGGAGTCACTGTTACAGGCGAAATTGCTGCACTGACGGGTTCATTTTTAATAGGGACTGCCTGCGCGTTATTATTATCAGAAGGTATACTATCACATATACGCGTTATTTTACCGGCCGCTATTACAGGAGGAATGATAGCTACTAATGTTGACAGTATTCTTGGAGCAACAATTCAAGCGAAATATACATGTAGAAATTGCAAAAAATGTCTAGAAAAAAAGACCATACACTGTAATATTCTTACAATTCAAGAAAAAGGTGTATCGTCGATCGATAATAACGTTGTCAACCTTCTTGCTGCAATAATAGGAGCGGCTATTTCAGCAAGCTTTATTATCATTTATTACTGAATTCTTACGATGAGGTGATTCCTTGAGTGTATGTTTTTTACATTATTTTGGTAAATTCGTTTAATTTCTATGATGCTCATGAATTCTTTAGGTAGCATTTTGAACACTGAAGAGTTTAATTTATGGGGATTGTATCATCTTTACTTATTTTGGCAGTATCGTTACTCTACCATGAAGCATGAGAAGCAACTCTGAACTAAAATAATGGCTTTATTATATTGAAACAAAAAGTATGCTGGTCTTCCCAACTCGAAATATTAAGGCATTGAAATATGAATGTACATATTAAAATATCTCGGAATAGTGGGGTTTCCACTAAGCATTTTATTGATGTGTATAATATTAGCAAACCATTTTTATTTATTGATTTAATGAGATCATGACTGACTAAAATGCAAAGAGTTTCTTCTCTTATTGCCTTGGTACAGATGAAGTCATCAGAAGATAAAGAAGAAAACCTAAAACTATCACTAAATTTCATAAAAGAGGCGTCAAAAAAGAACGCAGACTTGATTTGCTTCCCAGAGTTTCAAATGGCATTCTCGCCTAGTGATCAGTCTGCAAAACAGCTTATGAAACTTTCTGAGTCAGTTAACGGAGGCAATTTTGTTTTTACACTGTGTTCTGCTGCTAAAAGAAACAAGATCAATGTCATAGCAACAATATATGAACGATATATCAACAATAGTAATGCAAAATATAAAAATCGTGTATTTGATACTGCAGTTATGATAAATAACAAAGGTGTAATACGTTCAGTTTATCGCAAGGTACACCTATATGATGCCCTTGGTTTCAAAGAATCTGTCAAGATGATAGCAGGTGATACAATTGAAAAGCCTGTAAAGACATCCTCTGGAAATCTAGGACTGATGATTTGTTATGATGTACGTTTCCCTGAAATATCCAGAATTTTGACGGTGGAAGGTGCAAATATTTTAGTCGTACCTTCGGCATGGGTTCATGGAATTATGAAAGAAGAACACTGGCAAACAATGTTGAAAGCACGGGCTATTGAAAATGGATCCTATGTAATCGCACCCAATCAGGTTGGCAATATTTTTTCTGGCAGAAGCATGGTTGTAGATCCATTCGGCATCAGTCTACTAGATATGGGAAATAGAGAGGGAATGGAAGTTGTTGAAATTGACAAATCTAGAATCCAAAAAGTTAGAGAGTCGCTTCCACTTTTGAAGAATCGACGAACTGATGTATATAAATACAATATTAGCGCATTCGGTTAGCTATTTTACCCACTTTCAACATCATATATGTCATGGCAAATTTCAAAATTTATCTGTACCTGTAAACTATTTGTAATTACTGGACCTAAGCTAATATCATAATCCTGTGCTTTGTCTTGTAAGAGTTAGCATGCAGCCAATGGGAGGATAATTACTATATACTATGCGAATACTTTTGTTCTTTATGTAACGTTAAAAATGCATCTGTAAGCAAGCAATTAGCAGCGCTCCACATTATTAACTTCTTGAGTTGCGTAGTGGAGAGTTGAGTTTCCATCGTGGAACAATGCTCATATGAGACATAAGCAATGTGCAGCTATTGTCAACGACAATTGATACCGAGGTGATAGTAATATGAATTAGTTATTAGAGAATGCGTTACGTGTGCGTCTTATCCAGATATATTTATTGAATATGACAAGATTCATTGAATTTAATACAAAGAAAATCTCACAGAAATACATTTTCCTTATGTAAATATTTCCGATTTGCGTGTAATCATCTTTGACAGAAGGCTAAAGTTTTCAAAATGTTTGTATAGAATACCGACATTGTAAAAATAATTCCTGTTTTTTGAAAACAAAATTTAAGAATTTAATTTAATGCTGAATCCAGCCAACAACAGGAAGGTTATGTAAAAGCAAATGATGCTGTTTGTTATGATATTATATTACAATTCCCACAAGACAAAAATTTATTCCCCACTGTTGGATAGATAACAAAAATTATTTGATATACTCAGTAGATTAATGCATAGAAAATAAAGGAAGGAAATTATTTGTTAGTACTACTTTCTTACACTTTCGATAGACATCATTTCGTCAAATTGGTTATACATCTGCAAAAGGTGTAAACCTTTCTCCGTTGTTCTAAAGAATTTTGTATCATCCTCATATTCTAATAGCTTTTTTTCTAATAGAACTGTCAGATATTCCTTTAATTGTGCGTAGGACAGGAAGGCTTTGTACATTATTTTCGTCTTGGTAGCTCCTCCACCATTTGCGGCTTCTAGAATTAACCCTACTATGTCAGTTCTGCTTCTATATTTCATAACAATGTTGTAACAGATCAAATATTTATGTGAAGCCGTACTATCGATCATGCTA
>JAFAQB010000015.1 GCA_019246625.1 Nitrososphaeraceae archaeon | reverse complement strand
AGGAGGTGAAAAGTATAAGATATGTTGACAACAAAAAAACAACAAGCAATAGTAGCAACCTCTAATAACAACAGCAAAAAGGCAATATTGGTGGCTCTTGGTGTTATTGTATCATTATCAGTGTTCGTAGCATCAGGCCGTTCTGGTACCGATATGGGTTCATACAAACAGACTATATGCACAGGAAAGGCAATTGATTTTGCTCAAAAAGGTATAATCCGTGATGTAGGCGGCTTTAATGGAGCTATTTATGAATGCACTCACATGAACTATCCTCACTCAATATATGGAGATGTATCATCTGCTGCTGTTGTTATGCACAATAAAGGAGTGTAATACGAGTAATTGGGATAGCGAACTAGAGTCTCTTTTAGTTTTTCTGAGATTCAAGGATGTATGATTAGATGAACACCATACATAATCTGATTGTGTTTCTAAATAGAGATATCTATAACAAATGGAACGAGGTAGCATATTTCCACTTTGAAGTCCAGGAGTTAGAAGGGTATCTTCATGGACTCAAGGATCATATCCAACAACAACCAATCTCCTAATAACGAAAGGCTTACAGATTATTTTCTAATGACAAAAGCTGTAGGAAGTAGCAATCGAATTAGGTCTTGAGAAAAACAAGTAGCCAAGTTCTTCAGCTTATATTCGCAGTTGATGCAATAGATAGTTGTCGTCAATCTGTTGACCCACAATTAGCATTCGCTTCTATAACAAACACCATTGTGGCTTGGTTTGCAATTGCTGCTTCTATAACATATCTTACACACTACAGCCGCCAATTTCTGTAAAGCTACTACCGGATATACAACGATGAAGTAGAGTCTACATATTATTATTTTGATGGTTTTGATAGTCTTCTATCGCTTTTATTTGGATATGGTACTTTGGTTATTATTTGAAACCTTGATAGCTCGTTTTTAAATCAAGACCCGTATGTAATGATGGCGAGATAAGCGGGTCTTGTATTTCATCTTCCTGTTCATGTTGTTGCTTTTCTTCTTTCTGTTGTTGTTTAGCAGCAATCAAATGGTTTTCTTCTAATATTATATAGAAAGTGGGCCTAAATAAAGGGACAAGATTGACTTGGGCCCAAGGGGGTTAGGTCCTGCATGTAAATGGGTTCAATAGTATTTCTTATTTAGCTTTTTCCTTCGGGTATAGAGAACATGAAATAACAAACATGTTTTTCATTTTTTGTTTTTAACTTTTCTAAATTCTTATGACATCTATAAGATAAAGATATTCCATTATCCAAACGCCATATTTTGTTACATGTTATGGCTTGCTGTACTTGAGCTTCTATTTGATGCACCATTGTAATAAATAACATGTTTTCATCTTGAGAAAATGCACCTAAAGCTTTTGTTAGCTTATTTAAAGGAGACAGCGTTGGTAGAACGTTGGTAAAGCTTGGACCCTAACTATCAAAGTAGCTGGTCTTCAAATTTTTAATAAATTTTATTTTTCTATTGACACAATAAGGACTTCATCCATATCGTATCATCAACAAATAAGGACTTCATATGGGAGATACCGCAAAGGCAATTAGAATGACTTTTAGAAATCGTGGATATCAGGAGAATAAATAACAACTTTCTTCCTTTTTCCCTTTTCATCTTATGGTTCAACTTCTATGGTTTTTCTAGATCTTCTGCTTGAAGTGATATGGTATCTGTTATACCAAAATAATGCACCAGCCATGATTATGAAATCAGCAACATAGAACAGGTCCCAGAATACTAGGTGTTGTGAATTTCCATTTGCAAAGTCAATTAGATATCCATCATCAGCTATTGCATTGATCAATAATGACAGAGAAGAAAGAAACCACGGAATAGAATGTTGGTAATTTTTGCGTAGTTTAACAAGGACTATTGAAGACGGTATTATTAATATCAAATCTAAAATAGGATATGCAAAAGTTACAACTAAAGAAGTCAAGTCCAGTTTTTCTTCAGCTATACCAATAAGTTCTGAAGACATTAAATTAAATCCATTAAAAATTGCGAATACGACTGCTATGATGAGTGATCCTACGATCACAAATTTTCGATTAATTACGTTATTAGCATTATTACTGCTCCTGCGTAATGACTTAATTATAGTAAATAAATGTATAGATAGAAACCCATATCCGATAAACCAAAACCCATCTGTAACAGTCACAAATTTTTGTTCTTCTATGCCAAGAGCATAGTAATAATACAATAACGTAAGATCTGCAGAGAACCAGGAAATTAAGCCTAGTGTTAAAAATAAGTATGATTTACCATGCAGTCCACGAATTCCGTGCCGGTATACTGCAACTATACCGAGACTTGAAGCTGTAGCTGCAGTTATATTAATAGTCCAAAGCGCAGTAGCAAGTCTATGATGCGGATCTGAGATAATTATTATATAATTTGCAATTATAATTGATACTGTAATTGCTAAAATAAGTATCCTTAATGTTGATTTATGATAATAGCTCATTTCTCCTTTTTAAGGAATTCTCAATTTTATTATTTTGATTTTCATATTGGGTCCGATGCTATCAAGACCCTTCTCTTTTTTATACCTTCTTGCAAAAGAAATACAATCTTGGGTAGCTTCGAGTATGTACTAAGGGAAGAAAAAGGATTCTAAATGGTGTTATTTTCAGTCACCATTAAGAAATACTCCTATAATGATTCCTTTGCTAAGTACTAATAGCAGTTTTGGTTCTAACTATGTTCTATTGCAGATCTGTTTGTTAATATAACCGGCGCAGCGGGAAACTCGCCACCTTTTTTAGCTTCCTCATCATCAGCTTAACTGCAATTCTATGAGTGATCCATTATCCAATATAGAGAAGAAAATAAACCAAAGAATTCAAGAACTCAAAGACAAAATGCGAAACACAAACCAACGAATAGAGACAGATAGGTTATGGATTGGAGTAGAAGCGTTACGATGGGCTTTGGCGCAAATACTTGAATTAAGAGGGTAAAGGTACATTGTTTTCATGAAATAATCACATATCCATGCCGCAGCCTTAGAGCTTGATCCACGCTAGCGCGTCATCAACAAGTCTTGATATTTTTACAACAATGCATAGCATCGCAAGAATGAATCAAAAAACAAGTTGTTGCTATTATTATCGCTACATTTTTTAAGTAAAATTGTCAAGGTATCACTGTTACCATTGCAACTCCTTCCTGTGAATGGGAAAACATTTGACAGTGTGGTAATACTACGCCCACAATTCCGATCCCGGCGCACACTTGAAAATTATAACCCGCTGGTACTACGTTACCTGGGATAGTGAATGTGGCTGTGGGAGATGGCCCATTAGGTACACTTTGGTAATCAGCATAGCCAAACTACGTGAATTAATTTCCACAGAGGAACAACGCATTATTGCAAGTATAAATGACAATAGCGAGAGTTATGACGTAGTAATTGAAAGACTGGAGAGAGCTGGGCGAAACCCATTAAACTGACCTTGCATGAGTAGTCATAATAATTCGGAATCGCCTATGATATTTTGGAGACTACTGGATGTATTATATGACTTCCTTTCATGCTCTATTTTACGATAATGAACAGGTTGTATAGTGATGCTTTTAGTATTGTCTCTTTCACCATGTGTGGAAATTTCTTCACCGATACATATTCTCCAAATGCTCTTTTCAGTGATGA
>JAFAQB010000007.1 GCA_019246625.1 Nitrososphaeraceae archaeon | reverse complement strand
CAGTCAATGCTATTTAGGAACATTCATTCAGGTTTTGAAAAAGCTAATAACACCAGATTTAGTAAAAAGGCGGAATACCTTTACTACTGGTAGTTCATATTACGAGATGAATTTATGAAATTCATAGTGTTTACAATATAATTATCATGTGAACGTGATGGTGTACAATATAGAGACGTTGTGAACGTAGATTAATATAGGCATTAGCCTCTCCTCCATACTACCAACATGAGAGGTAAGAAGAATTAAGAGAACAGAGAGCAAGAGACATTGAAACTGAGATGCCTGAATTTTTATCGTGCAGCAATAAGAATTGGTCAACACAAAAATGCATGTTTTGGAATTGCAACTGGATCTACTGATAGCGGAGCAGTAGGATTGCCTGTAGTAGTTGCATCTATACCTTATCATACAATGATAAGCTTGATATTATTTCTGTTTTCGGCTTCTTTCCAGTATATTCACCAAATGCCAAAACAAAATTAAATGTTCCATCTCTATATTCTAAGCAGACTGTATCAATCCAGTATGAGTTATTAACCTCTCTCCTTGTATTTTAACAATGAGTGGTGAAAACCACGATGGTGAGCAAGCCTCAAAAGAAGTTACTGTCGTTGTGAATAGGAAGATAAAACCCGGTTGTGAGAAGGATTATGATGAGTGGCTTAGACGCTTTTTAACGTTAGAGAGGAAAGTACCTGGATACCTAGGAACAACAACAATCATGGAAACAAGCAGCGATTCAGCAGCCGTAAGACATATGATTCACAGATTTAGAGACAAGGCCTCCCTTGAAGCATGGGAAAATTCAGAAGAATTGCGCAAGCTAATAAAAGAAGTAGACAATTACTCTATCCTATATTTGCAAAAGGCGACTGGTTTAGAGACATGGTTTTCTCTACCAGACTTGAAAGGTATAGTTCCTCCTCCTAAATGGAAAATGGCAATAGTTTCGTTCATTGGAGCATATTGCATCAGCTCGGTAGCGATATATGTTCTGAGCTTTTTCTTAGGACAACAGCGATTGCTCATTAATTTGTTTATGAACACAATATTAGTAATTGGTCTTACCTATTTCGCGATGCCTCTGTTGAGTCGATTGCTGCGACGATGGTCATACCCAAAAAATGCATGACATTTTTGCAATAATAGCAAAGAACCGGTGTATGAACATAAATGGATCGTGGATCTCTGTTGTTAACTTCTTTGCACCTGATTGTTTATGGAGTTATATTATTATGAGTGACATGATATACTGTCTAATTATTACGCAATATGGAATCTCAGTTACCTCTGAAATCACTTTATTTGGGTATGCCCTAAAAACATCCATTCTACATTATCGGGTATTTTAAACACATTTTTCTTCTGCAGAGATGTAATCTGCAAAACCACCATTAGTAATAACACCTAATATTCCAGCGTTTCTGCACAACATTTCATACGCTAAGATACATATCACATGTTCCATCAAATATGCTGTAGACGACCACTCTGTCACCTTCCTTTAGAGTTGCTACATGGTTTCCTACTTTTTCCATTATTCCAGTTACTTCTGTTCCTGGGATATGTGGTAATGGTTTGATTCCTGGTATATTAGATACTGTAAGATAGTCAATAGGATTCACACCTGCCGACCTTACTTTTATTAATACATCGTGATCTGTTATAGTTGGTTGTTATACATCTTCTTTTACGTTTAAATTATCTAAACCTTGTCTTTCAAAAATAGCTGCTCTCACGTATTATTACCACTTGTCCCACACAGTATTAAAGAAGATGTTTTACATTTGGATACGTCGAGTTCTTGAACATCCTGTCTAAAAGCATCAAATGTAGTCTTGGATACGAGTGCACCTGTAGTAGTAATAGTAGCGCTGTTACAAAGTTGCAAATCACAATTTTGTCATATGCATACTTGAAAACTCACATGGTATTAACCATATCACGCATAACCTTGAGTATGGATATCGTTTGATAAATAAATCTAATTGAACTTTGAAGAAGACCAATGCTAGATATGAGACATAGCTGTAAATTAGTATTAATTTGCTCATGCATCATGTGTAAGTATAGGGTATACAGATATATTATTATCTGAGCATATTGGACACGTATAGATACTTTTATTCTGTTTCTTGATCTCTTTAACTGAACCAAATATTGTTGGAGTCCAAAAATATTTCTTACAAACAACAAAGCTGCAGTCAATACCTTCATAGTCCAGAATCTGATCTTGTAATGTAAGAGAATGCATTGTCATGTTTACACAATAATTCTGCATATACCACATTATCGAATATGATATTGTAGATCTTGTTATTCTATAATCGGATCAGTCTTCTATATAGAAATATAACCTTGGTTACTACAAGATACAAAAAGATCCTGACGGAAAAGGTATATTCCATTGCTGAAGTACGAGAGATAGAGAACATTCTACGCTCTGGGTCACATATGACTTGACACCACAGTAATACTATTACAGCAAGAACAACATCATCTGCGTCTGAACTGCTGTTTTTACAAAGGGATAAAGAAATGATTGCTTTAAATTTAACCTTTAGAGTAATTCTTGGTACCCGTATTTCCTTTGAATGAAATACATTGCTGAACAGTTCCTAAAAGGCGTGGTAAACAAAGATGGAAAGCATCCACTTATACAGGTGGTGGAACTTCGTATCCTTAAGCTTGTAACTTTTTGAAAATAACACTTACGTTCCACATACTAGAAAAGCATCATTACAGAAAGAACAATTCAGTACATCAGGGTATCCAAATAAATAGAACATTTGGTATGCGATAAGAATGGTAGACGACTTGCAGGCAAGCATTGGATTCATCGGCATGGGGCACATGGGTAGCCATATGGCCCAAAGGCTGCTCGACGCCGGTTACCAGTTGACTGTGTATGACCGTACGAGGGAGAAGGCCCAGAAGCTGGGAGAACGGGGAGCACAGGTTGCCCAGACGGTTAGAGAACTAGCTGCTGGCTGCCTTCAAGCTCTAAAATCGTTCTTATCATATAATGATATTACCCGCAAAGCCTTATTCTATATTATCTCTACTATGTTCATTATGATGTTTATTATGGCGTTTGTCTTCATACTCTTTATGTTTTGAACCTTTGAACTCTATTTCACCTATTTTAAAGTCTGCTTCCTTTGCCTGCTTTATTATAGGAGAAACCTTTTGCATGACAATAGTTTCATCATCTTCATCTATGTACATTTCTATTTCAACTTTCATATTTAATAAAAGAGGATGAATGGTATTTATTAATTCTATAAATCGGTAACAGTCATTACACAATTATTATACTAATAAAATCACGTCTGAAGATTAAGTAAAAGATATTGTCGTTTTTGTAGACTTTATCTTCATGTCTTTAACACTCATTAGATTCATTGATGAATTTTAAAACACTTTAAAGTCTTGCCAAACCCTTTTGGATTTGAACTCGTCCTATTATTTGTGTTAAAACAATATGGTTTGAAAAATTAATATTGACATATGGTGATGCATCCATCTTTGGTCTTCATTTATTCATTCCGCAATTGTTACCAATATCACATCTAGTAATCAGACTATTATTACCTTAGCTCAAGCCAACAAGTCATCTTCGTCATCACATCATACAAACACATCTAAATCAGCAAATCCAACAACAACTAAATCATCTACTACTACACCAACAGCAAAATCAACAGCATATTCCCGATACTACTAACTTTCAAGCTGTTTCTCAGAATCTAATATGAGCTACTAATAACGATAATGCTATTATTACAAACTCTAGTCAATGCAATTCATAACTCAACAAAGAACACTTCGATCTAAAGCAAGTAATATCCAATACTGTCGATGACTATAAAAATCAAATTAAAAACTCAAAGAGGAATATAGGCTTGGTGTGTGGGTTTGACAGAAAAGAAGAGGCAAAGCAAAATGGAGAAGGAGAAGGAGTAAGACGACAGCAACAACATCAACGGCTACATAAGCACCTACTAATTCAAGATAGTGAAACTATCCTTGTTGAAGCAGATATACTAAGAATAACTCAAGTAATCGATAACCTACTTAGCAATGCTCTTAAATTTACAAACGAAGGAACTATATCTATATCCGTAGACAGTAGTGACAGGGAAGCCGTTGTCAGCGTGAGAGATAATGGTCTAGGTATAGATCCTAGCATATTGCCAAAGTTATTTACAAAATTTGCTTCCAAGTCAGAAATAGGCGGTGGTACAGGTTTGGGTTTGTTCACATCCAAAAGTATTATAGAAGCACATGGCGGCAGGATATGGGCTGAGAATAATAAAGATGGAAAAGGAGCTATATTTTCATTTACATTGGCTTTAGCAAATAACAACGATAAGAGTTACACTAACAAAAACAGTAGCAGTCACTTACCTTGATATCAATAATACAAGTGTTCAAGCAATAGTGAGAGCTATGAAAGAAAATAATATAAAAATAAGCTATCTTATGATATATGTAGTCAAGAAAATCATCAGTACTAGACAGTAGATGGTTAAACATATAGTAAATGATAATTAGGAAAAGAAGACGAAGATTTGGTTGTGTGTATATGGTAAGATTCAGTATTTTGGCAGCTCATGAACAGGTAAATCCTGTTGATCTATTAAATGATGTTTTGGTAATGGAACAATACGGAATACAGAGATGCTGGACTAGCGATCATTATATGCCTTGGTGGCATACTGGAGCTTCTGGTGGTGCTGCATGGCCATGGCTTGGCGCTGCTTTAGCGAAGACTAGCAAAATCATTATAGGTACTGGTATAACACCTCCAATACTAAGATATCATCCTGCTATTGTCGCGCAAGTATTTGCTACACTAGGCTTTATGTTTCCTGGAAGAGTATTCCTTACTGTAGGAAGAGGAGAAGCTCTTAATGAAGTGTCTTCTGGTAACCAATGGCCATCTAACAAGGAGAGATTTGAAAGACTGAAGGAAGCAATACATTTAATCAAAAAACTTTGGACAGAGGAATGGGTTACATTCAAAGGAGAGTTTTATTGGGTAAAAGATTCTAATCTATACACCAAGCCCAAAAACCCAATTCCTTTGTATATAGCTGGATTAGGCCCACAATCAGCTAGATTGGCAGGTCAAGAGGGAGACGGTTTGGTTACCAATGAAATTGATACAGAAAAAATAAAAAGTAAACTATTTCCTGCTTTTAACGAAGGTGCTAAAACAGCAGGAAAAGATTATAGCTCGTTAGAAAAGGTGCTATTTATTCCCGCATCGTATGATGAAGACAAGCAAAAAGCGATAGAGTCAATTGGTTTTTGGAAAGGAGCTATGATAAAGGCATTTTACGAAGCAGATATACATGACCCAAGAAAAATAGAAGAGAATGGTGAAGTTGTTGGTAATGATGTAATGGAGAAGGTTGCGATTGTAATGTCTAATGCAGAGGAAGGAATAAAGAAACTTAAAAAATATGTTGATTTAGGATTTACAGAAATCGTTCTAACAAATTCTAGCCCTATTAGAGAAAAGCTTGTAAAGTTAATAGCTAAAGAAGTGGCTCCGCAACTTGAAAAATGAGATAGTAATATGCGGCAACAAGCATTGAAAGAATCAATGGTTTAGTAATTTCCTCATCATCGAGATGACGTTTAGCTATTAATCCATAGCCATTCACTATATTGTTTGAGCAAATTTAAATCATCATTATCATCATCATACCAGAATGTACAACGCTTAGCAATGGAAAAAGCATAAGCGTGTCGGCAAACGTTGCTGTATCCTACCATGGGATATTATGGGTTTAAACAATAACATTTACACAGTATTGACTTCAGTACAACTACTATGATACAAAGCAAAGTACCCTTTCAGATTTTATGATATGGACAGGTCTTAAGGAGGCGTGACGATTTTTAGTCTATTTATCCAACGCAGATCTGAGAGTCAGGAATATGAGATGTTTAAACTTGGTAGAATAACAAAGTCAATAGAAGAGTCAATTTCCTCGTGGAAATGAGTCAAAATCACTCGAGTTACGTGAATAAGAAAGTATGTTAGACTAAAGCTCAACATTTTTTATTGAATTGATTTTATTTGTAGAGATGCTTATAGCTGCAGCTGACACAAGTGATAATTGGAAATACGTGTCAATTATCATTGGATCATATGAAGATATCAAAGCAATTTATCGCACCCTGAATTGTAAAGATATTCATATGCGGCAGCTCAGCATTATAGAAAAGAACAATATCATAAAGGGTTTAACAATAAAAGGAGATTCCCCTGTAAAGCCAAAGTTTGCACTATGCCACAGATCTTATTTTTTATCAGGCGTTGTCTTTGAATTTGTATTTGTAGATGGGCCAGATAAAGTTTCAGAGCTAGTTTTTACAATTTTATCTTTTATCGTTCCTATTACACCTGATACAGAACTTGCTGCTGCAGTTGGTGTTGAAAGTGTCGCTACGTTCTCGCTTTTTATCAACTGATTAGATAACCAATTTCCTCCCATTGCTGACATTAAAGATGTGAGCACTAAAGATGCAAGGTCAGTTATTCCTTTACTAGCAGATATCAATGCAGTCATACCCCCCAAAGTTGTTACAAGTGATATACCAAGCCCAGCAAGAGCTGTATACACATAACTTATTCCGAATTTGAAAGGTTCTTTCATTTTCCGTAAGAAGAATTTATCGGCGTCTGTTAACTCATTTTCGGGCTTCCAACTGAGAGTCTCGTACAATTGTTGTCGAGCCACTTGTCTTTGCATGAAAGGATATGCATTATGAAGTATTATTCCAAGAATATATCCAAGTCCTACAAGCAGATATGACGTTACTGTATCCATATTTTGCAAAAACATGAAACTAGAATAAAAAGTTAATAAAAGTTCCCCGATAGGTTGGAGAAATATAATAATACTTCATTGTTCTTCTTCTTTACAAAACAGGAAACAGTATTGTATTATTACTTCCATTCATATATCTTTTGTATTATCTTATTACCGTTTTCAGAGGCTATCGATAGTCCTTCAAGG
>JAFAQB010000006.1 GCA_019246625.1 Nitrososphaeraceae archaeon | reverse complement strand
GGCAATGATAATTCGTGATCTACAACATCATCTGGCTTGCCAAAATGATAATGAGAAGCCATATCAACCAAAATAGAGATACCACTCTTTCCTTTACTATAGGCGTCCCTCTCTAAGTTTTGAGTAAATGACACAATATCCAAATCCGATCTAAAATGTGCTTTTATGCCATCTATAATTATAAGAGAACCTTCTTTGTGGTGTTTATGTACATCTAGAGTATTACTATTATTGTTATTGCTATCGCTATTATTATTATCATCATCATTATTGCTTTTTGTTAACAGATTATTTTTAACTTGATCTGTGGTTTCATAATATGGAAGCAGCAAGACAACTTCATTATTATTTACAAGTTGGTTCTTTGTATAATGTGAATATGCCTTACTTAAAGTAGAAATGCGCGGATGAATAAGCATAACATGTTCTCCATACTGTGTCTGAGTTAGTTCTTTTAATATTGTATGTACTGAGCCTTTAGTCATATTGCTTTGTTGGTCCTCGTAACTATTTCATATGGCAACTAACCTTTTTAATTATTATAGATATTTTCTGAATACAGGACTTCTATACACGTTTTTTATTATGTATTGAGCGTATTTTCGACCACCTTAACTAGCTCTTGGCTTGTGATTGGTTTTTGTATAAATCCATCGACTTTTAAATTAGATGGTAGAGCCCGTGAAAACTCCATATCGCTAACGTCAAACGCAGACATTAGCAAAACTTTGACAGTTGGTTTTATCTGTTTTATTTTTGTTATGAATTCAAAACCAGGCATTCCTGGCATTCTTACATCTGAGAGAACTAGTACATAAGACTTTGAATTTAATCCAAAATGTTCTAGCGCTAAAAAAGGATCTGTAAACCCAAATGCTTTCAACTTTATCTTTTGAAGTAATATCCTAATGAAAGATACAATATCAAAATCATCATCAAGTACAAGTATGTCTTTCTTAGTTGAGGCCGACTCTGCTCTACCTCTACAAAGCTGATAGAATTGTTTAGCATAAAAATATTATGTCTTAATTCATATGGTTGTTAGATATGGACTCATATAAAATCACGTACAGGATAACCTGGAAGTGGTTCTAGAAACGCTGAACTTCAAGTATAAGCTCATTGTTTATCTTACCTGTATTTTGATAAACTGCTATTCTATCTGACGATAAACCCTATCTATCTGTTACTATTATTATCAACTCTTACCACTGTTATCAACTGTTGCCGAGAGAATAATACAGAACTTGTATATCCATAAAACCAAGTATTGAAGCTAAAAGGTTTGAATCCTGATAATGTAGAAAGGTTGTAGACCTTATAGAATTGGGTATTGTCAGACTCCCAGACCTTCAAGGACAGTATCAAAGTCTTCAAAACAAAGTCCAAGACCTTCAATATAATTTTCAGGATATTCAATACAGAATGCAAGAATCAGAGATATTTGCATTATATCTAACAAAGAAAAATGGAACTAACTGACGCTCTGAGCACGCTTCAACAGACTTTTGATCTGGCGGCTGAAAAGTTATCTAAACTTTACAAGGAGAAATACTAGTTAAAGCAATCTATTGCCAGCCAAAAAAAAGTAATAAGGAATAATATCAAGAGCGAGAACAATAATTTGTAAGACGTGCAAACCCAAAATATAAACACATCATAGTAGATAGATATTTTTGATTTTTTCTAACTTACCTTTGTGACCCAATTTACATACCGCCTACAGGCGAGGATTATATCACTACCATATTTCTACGGAACAGAAGCCTGCAGTTGTAGCTTTGTCAAAGTGATCGGAAATTTCTCCTCAGAAGAAAATGCGATTTATTTTGCCAAATGTTAATGAATGTCAAGGAGGAGGAAGACGATAAAGAAGGCAAAGGAGTACACTTCGCTAATGCTGCTCAAAAGAATAGCCTTTGTTTATGACCTTGATATTATTATTACAGCAGCAGAGAATGAGATTAGTCTTCTTCCTCCTCTTCTGCTAATTCGCTATGATAATAATATTCACCAAAAGAATATCCACCTTGCAATATATGTATCTATTAGCTAGCTGGCTATAGTTTTACACTAGATTAACCTGACTTCACAGAACCTATGAAGAGAATAATGATATGATAAGAATAGATCCGACTAACACTCAAAGACATGTGGCTTCCCTTTAAGACAGCTTTCAATAGGTTCAGAAGCAGCCTTGTGGTTTGCCCTTACCACCATGTGAGTCGACTACTCCAAGGTTCTCTTGAACTGGAGTTACCTATTTCTCAAAACATAGCGGCAACTCATCATTTCTATGGACACAATAGGCCTTTACCCATTGTGCAGATTCTGAATGATGGATCGTTCTTTTCTTTTGGTTAGTCGGATGATAGTTGTTGGTAGAAGCGTGATTTATATTTTCAAGTTTAAATTAGTTGATAAGAAGACCGAAAATCTCTACAGAAAGTGGAAGAAAACCACTTCTTTTCTCCAATTTGCTCATGATAATGCTAAAGCACTTGTCAAATGAATATAGCTACCATAACTAAAGTATAGCATCTCAATTAGTCCATGACCAGGTTGTTGGAAAACCCAGCATAGCCTGTGCTGTGGGGCCACACTAACAACCTTTTCCTAACGCTTGTTTTCATTTATCAGGGCAACTATTATTGCAGTTTTTGTGCACTACCTAACTTAACTTAAAGTCATAAATAAAATGTCTGTCTGTATAGATACACATGTCAACCACATCACATGACTGTGAAGAATGCGATACATCCTTTGAATCAAAGGAGCAACTTAATAAGCACAACAAAGAGGAGCACCCAGAAAAATAGCTATAATATGACATAGATAAAACAAGACAGCGAGATTTACACAGGAAAAAATATTGCCTCAGATAATCTTTCTATTTTTGATGGCCTAACTAAATACAGGTACGGGCCATATCTGATTATAGCCGGCACGTTGCAATCCATCGATTTTTTAAACTAACTTAACTATAGCTTTTGCGTAAGTTAACAGACGGTAAAAGTATCTTGTTTTGTGAATAATAACTGGTTATGCTACGGGCATGGACTTCGATCCGCGCCTGTGCTTCATCAACAGGTCTTGATATTATTACAGCAGCACAGTCCTCAGATCAAATTTGGAGATAGACAACCAGAAGGAATGAATTAAAATCTAACCCCTGGTTGTTCCGATTGTTATGACTACATTTTATATCGGAACTGGAAAGATTAAGATACCGTATGTAAAGATAGACCACAAATTTATTTTATCCCACATGAGAGTGATTATCAGATGCCACCGTTTTATTGTAGCCAGATCTTAGAACCAATGGATTTGGAGATGCATTTATTGAAAATTCTGGCAGAGGAATATAAACTCTATTTGTTATATCTACCATTCTACAAAGACGACCATCCTTCACATAAATATTCACATTTATGTTGCGTTGAATCTTCAGATAACTTCTTTGCGTTGATTATCGCGTCTTAGGCTCCCGTTGAGTAGATCTAGGAAACATTATCTCCAATCCAATGATTACCATCTTGCGAAACATCACATAAGTTCCATCACTTAATGGAAACTCTACGGATTTGCCTTCTAAAAATTAATTAGCACCCCGTGATGATGGAGCTATCTAATAGTTCCTACTTTGTTGATGGAAATAATACTACAAAAGCAGGAATGCTTGATTGTTTGTATGAAAACAACCCAATGATGATAAGATCATGACACCATTGCAATCAAGAGTTTAGTTAACTTGCTCATTACATGGAAGTCAATTTGATATGAACAAGTGAATCTGGTAGATCACTCGGGGCATTAGATATAAAGGATTTAAAAATCTATGACACCATAATAAAAGAGAATAATGAAATTTATGTAGTTATTAATGATTGATTTTAGAGCTGTGTTCCTGAATATATATTACTCAGGAACAATAATTTCTCTAGCATTTAACGCATAAAAATCAACAGAATCCCATCCATCTATCCTTACTGTTATAGGCACTCCTCCTGCCCAATTTACAATCTCTTTGTATTTTTCTCCATTACCATGATCTATCCATTCAGAGTATAATCTGTAATCATTTCTAAGACTTCCATCAGGTAGAAATGGATTAACATCAATATAACAACGATTTGTTACACTGCTGTCTTTTTCATTATTGTTATTATTCCAGCTAGTTACTTTCATACCAAACCAGACATTATCTTGAGTAAAAAATTCAAATCTTGGTGATAATTCTTCATATTCATATATTGGATGAGTTAACTCTTTTGCACGTCTTGCTGCATGTCCTGTACTAATGTGAGAAACAGATATTCCAATACATGCTGCTTGGTCAGGTGCATAACCATGATGGTATCCTCCACGGATCTTGATACTAGTTTCCAAATGTTTATGTATAGTTTTATGAAGACGACCGACAAAAGTTATTTCTTGATTTTTCAGATCTCTTGAATTACCAATATATCCTTGTTTTACTGCTGCATGCCAATCGTTAACTTGTCTGGTTGTACTTGGAAATATATTGAGTCTACAGCTTCTACCATTTTCATTGTTACTTTTATAAGTAATGATTCCACTTTTTATATTCCAATAGGATATATTACCTTCACTTTTCCTTACTATTTTGTTATCAGTATTATTACTGCTATGAGTGCTAAAAGTTGAAATATATTTAGGATTTGATTCTCTGGTAAGATACCATTCTGAGTGAGAAGATAGATTTGTAGGAAAGAGCATTATTGTACCATCTTTGTAAGTATCGTCATGTTTATTTTGAGTCATTGCCAACTTGGGTATCGACTTTTGAGTTTCAACTTTTTTGTTCTCATTTATTTTACCATATGGTTCAAAAAATTGTCTTATTTTTTCTCTCCAGGATGGAAATTGCATTCACCTCAAATACCACTTATGATGATATAATAATAATGTTATCGGTCAGTTCGATAACTCATTTTCTTGATGTAGCCACCATCAGGTGAAACTGTTGCATGTACACATTATAAGAAGACTTAAATTGTAACCCTTAAACAAATAAAATCCTAAATTGTTTAATAGACGAAGCAATAAAGGCTGAGATTACCTTGAAAGTAGGTATTTCATTACCACAAGCTGGTCAGCAAGCTACAAGAGAAAATGTAATAATAAAAAACTAAATCGGATTTAACGTAAAAGCACTATAAATATTGAACCAATCCAATCATTTGTTGCTCAAACAAATTTTATTATTTGTACTTTTACTAATTTTGGAATAGGCTTAGCTAATTTAGGTTAGGTGCAATAATTGCTGGAATGTAATGAATATGTGCGTGTATGTATATGTTAACACTTCTATATAGTGAGTAGAATAGTATACTATTATTATCGCTATTGAGCATGTTATCAATGATTTTTATTCATGTTCTTGGTTTTGTTTATACTATTTTCATTTCAAAAATATTATGGACTTTAATAATATATTTTGGTCAAGATACTCATTGATTTATTAAAAATGCTGCATATATATACTGGATAGACTATCTGGACTAATTTCAAACTGTCCAGAATAGATGGATAGCAAGAGTGTTTATTGTATAGAATAGTAATACTGAGGTATATGGTTTGGATATTATAGATAATTACTGCAGGAGCAATGATACTCAGTCATTACCAAATTCAAACGTGCAAAGATAGAATATGATTGTCTTGATTTATGGAACTCAACCGAATCGAATTACAGTGCCCACATCGTTATCACTTCAATCCATAACTTGAATTTGTTATTATGCTTTCGTTAAGGACCAAAAGACATTGACAAAATATGAACTAGTATTATGCAGAATTAGCTGGTCGTTTTAAATCAGTTAGTGCTACATATTATGTTCTGCATGTTCCTGAGATATTAACTGACAATTATGCAGCCTAGAGAAATTTTGGAATAGATGTCAGCCACACTAGCACTTACCTCATTCATATTGTTATTGAACTATTCTTAAAGTGATACTTTGGTCAGGTGCTGCCTTCATGATTATTTACAGTCATCTATTTGTTTTATATATGTGAAATGACAATCAATGCTCTCTACAACAATGACTATGGCGACGATGATTAACCTTGAACAAATAATGACAACAGTACAATTACTTTTGCAGAATCAATCTCCTGCTCATGATTTCCAACATATGTTAAGAGTATACAAAAATGCTGAAATGATAAGCAAACAAGAAGAGTCCGTTGATTTGGATATAGTTCTTGCGGCAGCTCTTTTACATGATCTGGTAGTTTATCCAAAGGGAAGTAGCAAAACAATAAATTCAGCAGATGATAGCGCAGAAATTGCCAAGAAAATATTACTTGAGTACAAAAACTATCCAAGAGAAAAAATAGAAAAGGTTGCAGATGCTATAAGAACACATAGTTATTCAAAGAGGTTGGTTCCTCAAACATTAGAGGGTAAAATTTTGCAGGATGCAGATAGGCTAGATGCAATAGGTGCTATAGGAATAGCGAGAACTTTTAGTGTTGGTGGAAGCGAAAATAGGTCTCTTTATAATCCAACAGATGCATTTTGCGAAACAGAAAGACAATTAGATGATACGCAATGGACACTAGACCATATTAAAAGGAAGTTGATGATATTAAAAAATTCAATGCACACAAAAACAGCAAAAAAGATAGCAGAAGAGCGTACAGAGTTTATGGAATTATTTCTAAACCAGTTACGAAAGGAGATTCTACCCAAATACTGAAAACGGCTTCTTCCTATTTTCTAGCCTTTCCTTGTCAAGTTCTATTGCAGGTGTAGTATAATCTAAATGAAGCAAAAAAATTATCATTGATGGTAAGTTTGCATATATTCCTGCATAAATGTCTGCTTAATAGCTTCCACCAAATCGCTATTATCTTGCTTGTCTTTTAATTCATCACGATTACTTTCTGCGTCTACATCTAGGGATTCCAGCTCGTTTATCCATTATCCATTCTTCTCTGGATGTTCCTCCTGTGGAATATCGTCGAAGATTTCAGTAGCTCGTTAGAATAGTATAAAATAGGTCCTCTCAAGCAAGGACTGAGATTGGATTGACTATTCCCTATAGCTCTGGTTGAGAATATGCGTCTTCTTCTTAAACCAACAATTATCCCTTAATGATGATAGCCACTCTACTACGATGGCAAGACCAGAAGAGTTTTTGCGCTTTACAACTCTGATATAAAAATTGATTCAAAAGGTGCTGTTTTTGTGTTGAGAGGAAAGACAGGTGAAAGATAGCTTTTGTAAAATTACTGCAGCAATGGCTCAATATACATCCACTAAAACATCCGAGTGCATCAAATCAACAAGCTATGGAGCTCCACCAAATCAGATTATGCTAGGATAAACAATCAAATGCTCGGAAGGCAAGCAATTGTTTAAGGTTGAATTGCCTTTTTATCATCTACTATTCACAAAGTAATCATTTTGGTTCTTCAATTTTAGTGTTGACGATGATGAGTGTTTCGTTATGATTTTGTTCACGAAAAATCCAAGTTGTGCTTCAGTAAGTTCATCGTGGTTATTATCTTGTCCTACTTCTGCTACCACAGGTTCTTTTTCTTTTTTCTTTTTCCATGTTCTTCTCGTTACTACTGTAGAGTAACTAAAACCGTAGGAGAGAATAATTATGATATTTTATCTCTACTTGTGTGTGGTATGGTGATGTGAGAATACTCTATAAGAGAATAGCAAGCGGGCCTACTTCCATATGGTATTCGTTACTTGTTCCATTCCCAAGCCAAGACCTTCCCATTGCCAGATTTGTCTACCTCATCTGTATATATGGATACAGTATTACTAAGATATGCGAGTTTACCTGTCGCATTCGCATCATAAAATGCAGCACCATCTCCTTTTAACATTCCATTAGCATCTACATGTCCCAACTCCTTAAGATTCAGAGATGCTTTATCGCCACCACTAGACACCAGATTATCTTTGCCTTGAAGAAGTACTGCTGATCCTCCACGTTGTATAATCAATATATTACCATTATCTGTAAAATTAATGTCTTTAGCCGTTCCATGTCCTGAGAATGTTATTTCTGTTTCATTTGTCGTTCCATTGATAACCATGGGTTTTTGACTCGTAGTTTTGTCATATTCTACAAAATATGGATTTCCCAAAGTTAGAGGATGGATGGTATTAGTGAGATTAGTAGCATCTGATGATAATGCTGCCACCGCCCTTTGAATGGTAGTAGTAGTAGATGCTGTTACCATTCCGAATGTTGCTACAAAGGCAAAGAATGCTAACGAGGTCTTAATATTTTTGTTATTCATAGCGCGACAATGAATTCGAGGTAAATAAATTTTTATTCATTCCACTTTGGATATCGTAACTGCTTGCTGTTACAAAGCGGAGGCTGCTGCTATTACAACACCTGTAACTGCTGCTGTTCTTGCAGTTATTTTAGGTTTTGTATTCGCATTTGTATTATTTCATACAGGATTTGGTTGGTCAACTTGATAAGTTTCGTTACTGCTGTTAGGATGATCTCTATGAAAAGAAGAACCTATGTAGATTAACGACACATTACTACTAACCAGGTTCAAGCAATCCAATTTGATAGACAGCAGGGTTAATAGCTACCCTGCTTATACAGGATACAAAGGCTTTGTATTCATAGATTTAGATCTGCAAAATCAATTATTGACTCGCACGCTGCATATTACTCTTGGATAATAATAATGCCTGCGAAGGTAATATTACCTAAGAGACATCCTTCTTAATTTTCTATTAGTATGTCAAACAATGAGAGTACCAGAAAGGCTTAACTATAATAGACTCAACTACTACTACTACTACTACTACTACTACAAACAAGGTCTTTAAGTACAGGTTAGGAGCTTATCAGCGATGGTCGAATTAGCAAGCAAAAGATAAACAGTAATAGTAGCAGCAATGACTTAGCTCTAGTTTATACA
>JAFAQB010000292.1 GCA_019246625.1 Nitrososphaeraceae archaeon | reverse complement strand
CCCATAGCCATACATACTCATTACTCACTTTGAGCAGTGTTTCATCGATAATGAATTCCATTACTTTCTTTTTCTTTTGAATGAACTTTTGTGGTTTATACTTTTGAATCCAATTCCAAATAGAAACATGATTTCTTTTTATGATAGGAGATAGTCTTTGGGACGTCTTTCTAAGAGAAAGCCCTGAAGAATATAGTTGTAAAGCATAATAGATATACTTTGGAGGGGTTCTTATAGACATGAATATAATTATTTCATCTAAACTATAGTCCTATCACTAACTGAACAGACCCGTTGTATAGTTGACAAATCATATATACGTTGATTTGCAGAAGTAACATTGTTTACTATTTTTGAAAAAGCTGAAAAATTCTGAGTGAAATTATTAACCATTTCTCTATAGGTGTTAGCTATTCTTGAAATGCCATATAAATAAGAATTTGTAATAGCCGGATTCAAATATGGCGAGTTCTCCGATAATTTCAGTATTAGATCTATACTGTTGGCAAAACAAGGTGAGGAGCTTAAATTTGATGTTCGTGGTCAACGCTGTCTAAAATATGAAAGAATTAAGGATCTTGAATTATCTTTAGCTAAAGAGCTACGAGATCTTAAGTCAAATGGAACTATTCGAAAATGATTCTTCAAATGCTCCATTGTAAAACTCCATGATTTCACTTTTTTGTGAATTGGACTTGTCATAGCCGCAATGTTTGCACTTCGTGGATAATAATATGGTGAGGAAGAGAGGGAGGTGATAATTATATTTTGTTACTTATTGTTATATTTCTTCATCAACTCGTCTAATTCTTTGCTTGCAATTTCAGAAGCTTTATTATTGCCTAATCTTCGAAGGCGTTTTACCTCGTCTTCAAGGGAATTGATTATAGAAATTTCATTTAGCGTGTTGATTGTATGATTCTTTGAAGCATTGATTATTTGTTCTATCTCCTGCGGATTTATATGAAATGAATTTATGCCCATCTGAATTACAAATTCAGAATTATGTGTTAATGTGAATAGCAGTTTGCGATAAACTTCATTAAAATTATCCTGGTCTAGTATAGTATTGTCCTTGTTATAGTTATTATTAGCATTAGGAGTACTACTAGCAGCAACATCTAACTTACTTAGAATATTAGCCACAGCATCATCTATCTTTTTTATTTCGTCAATGTACTCTTTACCAATCACTCTAGATGTTTGATTGCTCATTTTTTCAAGCTAAAAATCACTTAATAAATATCACTTAATAGCTGAACTACAATAAGTACGTCTGTCAATAATCATTGTCTTGTTGTTGTTGTTGTTCTTGCTGCTTTGCATCATAACCCCTTGCATATTCTTCAAGAAACCATCTTATGCTTGAGTCAAAATCTGCTTTACATTTTGGACACAAGTCAGTTTCATTTTTAGCACCGCAGTATTCACATTCATATAATTGGGTCATTTCTTTCCCTGCTTCTCCTTATACGCCTTAACACATTTCTTTATGATATCGTCAAACGTTTCGTTCTTTTCTCCTAGTTCGGTTAGTTCGTTGTAGGTGTCATCCTGTACCTTAATCTGTCTAGTGCTGCCTGTAGCAGCATTATAATGATGTATTTTAAAATGACACTCATAGCAAAGTGAAATGAGGTTATCTATAGAATCAGTTCCGTTTTCATTGAGTGGTATCTTATGATGTATCTGAAGGTAAGAAAAAGACCTGTTACAGTTTTGGCAGATATGTTTATCACGTTCTAATACCTGTTGTCTAAGTTCTTGATTCATGAAAATAATACATAGGCGCTTATTCAAAAGCGCCTCTCTGCCAAAGTTAAAGCACTCGCAACATTGCGTCTACTTTTTATAAACCCCAGCCTGCTAGATTCAATGACGGCGTCGTGATAATAACAGATTTGAAGATAACTAGTCGAGCATCTGGTGAAGTCAAGCTTGTAAGGTTAGACAGTTTCGACATAATGGAAAATCAGATCTACATATCATTGATTCTAATAGTAAACACGATTTGATAACTAGCTGGGAGGTAATAGGTGATGCAGAGACATGTGCTAAAGAACTGATGAAAGGAAAATGGCAACCTGATATGAAGATGAGCGAATTTGCAGAGCTAAGTTATAGTGCTATCAGATATATCGAGGAGAAAAACATCTCTGAGTCTATAGGATTAGGAGGTAAAAAACCAGCAACAAAATACTTGAAAGATGCAGAAAGTCTAGATACTGATTTAACAGATGAACACTGGACGCAGTTTGAAACATCCTATCATAACTATGAGAAGTACTTTGATTCTGTTAAACCTTCATCTTGTCAACAATATATCTGATCTGTGCAATGTATAAGAAGAAATACGGCAATCATGTATTTGCATAAACTATATGCCATCCTTGGTTTTAAAGTTTCTAGGTGCAAGCAATATCTATCTGAGATCTT
>JAFAQB010000267.1 GCA_019246625.1 Nitrososphaeraceae archaeon | reverse complement strand
CTACGTTTGATAGAAATGAGTGATAACGATAAAGAGCTTGAATCAGCCCAGAAAGACCAAAAGAAGATTGGAAAAGCAGAGTCAGACCCAGAGACCTCGGGACCAGCAGAGAATTTGCGTGAAGAAGCTGCTGAAATGACTGACGAGAGCCAAGACTCAGAAGAACCAGCATAATTTCCATTACCATGATTGACTGCTGTCTTTTTTCTTTAATATGGCAGCAATATCCCTAAATGACATTCTTGCTTCTTGAGCTACCTGTCGTACATTTTTGCGTTGATTATAATACAAGACAATAACAAGCTTTTCCTTTTCTACATTGCTTAACATGTGATATATTATTACTGCTATCATATGGAAACTCATTGCTTGTAATACATAGTAAATAGCGATAATATGAGCAAAATGTAAACGATTTCATATAGCGACAGATTTTGCAATTCTGTTTGTATTGCCATTTATATAGCCAACAAGAAAACCTTGAAGGTAATAGTAGTACAGATGCTCAGCTGCATTTTCGTACTGCCTATCTATCTTATATCTCGAAACAAAAAAAGATAGTTAAATCAATCAGTCTTCTTATGATAATAGTAACTGCATCAATATCTCTTCCTTGTGTTCTTTTGGGTTAACATATTTTACGTGGTGCTCAATCGTAGATAGATGAATGCTTCTTATCTTTGGGTGCATCTTACAGAAATAAAGTCTGTTATTATTGTGTTGCCCTATAATTAAACAGCAAGGAGATTGATCAAGGTGAGGTTTGAAAAATAATATGACCGCCATAGAAAACCTGGTTGGATATGGTTAGGGTACTTTTCCTTTTCCAAGGATATGTTGTATATTTTATTATTGTTATATGCATCAATTACAGAGACAGTGTCTGCAAGGGAATTGCTGACGTAGACATCATAGGTCTCTGAATTATTGCTATTCCTTTTTCCTTATGCATACGCCACGTGAAGTAGCCGGTATTCTTATTTCTGTCTAACTGGATTATCCATATTTGACAACTTTTGAATTAGCCTATTTATCATCCTCTACTGCTGTAATAATATCAAGGCCATAAACAAGGACTCGGATGAAAAAGGCTCTCCTTTTGAATTCAATGTGTTAGCAAACTGTACTCCTTCGCCTTCATCCTCCTGACATTCGTTTGACATTTGGTCAAATAGTGTCGCATTTTCCATTGGTGAAGGTTCGCTCAATACAAGGATAAAATATGCATTAGAAGAGGATAAGAGAGTCGAAACAAACCTACAGGCCCTCGACAGAGGTCAAACAAAGTTAGGATATGAATGCACATCTTAGCAGGAATATGTGACTGATATGTGGGGGAATAATAATAGTAACAACAATCTTCCTCACAAGATCCTTTCAGGGTAAAATATTGCAGTTAGTCTTATCTGCTCATATTGTATGGATCTCATACAATATTCGTCAATATGACAAATATTCATTAGTGATAACTAGCCTTAAAGGCACAGTTATGGTTGGAGTATCAAAATATGGCCTATGGTTATCCAGGAAGAAGCCAGCTTTTATTCCAGATCCACCAAAGACAACAACGATGATAAATCAACCAACATCAGAAGAAGAAGAGAACAGCGGTAATACCAATAACAGCCACAGCAACAGCGATGATATGAAACTTGAACCAAGATCAGCAGCATTCGTAAGTAATCAACCATCACGATTATCACAACAACAACAACAAGAACAACAACAGAGAGAGCAACAACAACCACCACAGCAGCAAGTTTATCCCTATTCAGTGAAAATTGAACAATCAAGTAGCGGTGCAGCTAAAGTTAGCGTTCATACATACAATGTAAATCCTAATGCAGCTAAAGATGAAGCAGTTAGGTTGTTCATAGAAACAAGGGAGGAATTGAAAAGCAAAGGTCTGAAAGTTTTGGAGCAACAGCAAAATGACTAAGTCAAATGCTGTTATCCAACGTTAATGCGATAGAACCCTATAATAATACTTATAGTAAAAGGATATTTTGGGCTTGCGACTGGAATATTATTCTTCATTTAACTAGCAGCGCTGATTTTCTAGTATATATAGACAAGAAATGTTGAAACGTTCGCTGGTGGTGTCCAGATACTACTCCACCTTGCCAATTTCCCTTTATCTCTCTTTGGAGACTCTTTTTTCTGATTGTTGAACTCCTGTATAGCCCTCGTCTGTTATTTCTTGTATGTCTTCTTCAGCATAACGATTTTTTTGAGCAGTTCCGTATATTCCTTGGATATGAGGAATTCTGCCAACGTTATGTCTAATAGACAACTAAAAAACTCTTCTGCCTCATGGCTTTTGCCGCATACTTTGCAATATTGTATTCTTTACAGCATGCGTTGGCAACTAAGATGCCTCTTATTATAATACATTAGAAGTTCGGGGCTCAGTAGGGGATAAAACGACTATTTGGAGAGCACATTACATCTAGATTGGTAAAAACACAGAAAAGAGAGATATCTTTTAGAGGTATAGCGTACAATATGCATAGATTAACCAATCTTATCACAAGACTGATGTTTTCTACACAGCCAAGTTCTGGATAAAGAAGATATATCAAATAAGATAATATGTATACTAATATGTATACTCAACTGCATCATTGACAGTAAAAATAATGGTTATTATTCCTAATCATATTGTGGCAAAGCGTGTTGCTAGACTAATAACAATACAAAAATGGTTGTTAGTCTACATTATCTTTTATGAACTTTGGTTCTTTTTTAGTGATAGGATGAGTTGCAATAGGAGTTGGGTTGCCAGAAGCCACATGGAGTAAAGAGGAAGTTGAGCTCTCCTACATAGATAATATTCTATAGACGTTTCTTCTTTCTCTTCTTTTGTCCTTCCATTTTTCCATCTATTTTTCTAATATCGATAAACGTTCTTTGGCTTTCATAATTATTTCATTTACTACTTCTTCAGCACTCTGATTTCTCCTAAGCATGCGTAAACAAGCAATAGGACCACCGACTAATCCTTTCAAACAACCATTCCATTATTGCAATACTTATTATTCCCTCATTTTTTTCCATGGATCGCTGTAAGAGCCCATTTCACAAAAGTATGCTTTTGATTTTTGGTTTTAAGTTGAGCTATACATTCAATTTTGGTACTTAAATCAAAGTCTGGACATAAAATCTGTACTTATGTATCTAGACTTTAAATTACCTTGTAATAATATACTTCACATGCTACTCCGTATATTGCGATCTTCATTCTTCTAATCCCAATTACGTTAATAGCTGGGCTTACAGTAAGGCACGGGTAAACCCCAATTGTTAAATAAAAAATAGACAGTTTTCGTGTTTGACATGAATAAACAAATTTCAAACCAAAAACTGGTTAACACAAACGTACTTCACAGGACTATAACAGTAGATGGGCTGTCGGTTTTCTACAGGGAAGCAGGTGATCCTTCAAATCCCAAGATGGTATTGCTTCATGGCTTTCCTTCTTCGTCCCATCAATACCGCAACCTTATATCTGTGCTAGCCAATCATTTCCACGTTGTAGCGCCAGACTATCCTGGTTTTGGGAACTCCGATATGCCAAGTCCAAATGACTTCAACTATACCTTCGATCGACTCTCTGAGATCGTTGAAGATTTTTTGAGTGCAATCGGATTCACTTGTTTTGGCCTTTATATGCAAGACTATGGTGGGCCTGTAGGCTTTCGAATAACAAGTCGACATCCTGAATGGCTTGAATGGCTAATAATTCAAAATACAAACGCTTATGAGGTTGGCTTTACTAGTGCGTGGGATGGTCTACGTAACGCGCTTTGGAAGAATCGAACTCCTGAAACTGAGGAGCCGCTATACGGATTTCTCCAACTTGATACGATAAAGCAAGTCTACCTGCATGGCCATAAGGCTCCTGAAGTCATTAATCCTGACAATTGGAATATGGACTTTAGGTTCATAGAAAGACCAAATGCAAGACGTGTGCAGATGGATTTGTTCTATGATTACCGCACTAACATTGCATTGTATCCGAAATGGCAAAAGTTCTTGCAGGAGCATCGACCAAATACATTGATTTTCTGGGGACAAAATGACATATTCTTTACTCGAGAGGGTGGAGAATCATATCTCAATGACCTACCAGATGCCGAGATGCATAGGCTAGATTCAGGACACTTTGCTGTAGAAGATTGCCTTGATGAGATCGCTATGAATATTCAAAGATTTTATCTGGAGAGGGTGAAAAAAACCACATAATAGGAATAAAGCAAGAATAACATGAATGCAGGTATTCATCAACATCGAGATTTAGAATGGCAATATAATAGCACGCCACATAGTACAAAGGTCTGCAATCTCTTATTTTTATTTGGTAACGCGACGTTCATTTAAGCAATAGACAATATGCAAAAATCGTTCAAATCTATTATTTAACAGTATGATTGTATGTTTAGTCTGTCAATAATACCATATAACAATAACAATATTATAATAATCTGGAGAAAGTGCTCTTATGGGACGCAAGGATTGGTATTATGTCCACTTTCCAAAGCTTCTGATAAAAAGATTAGATCAATTCCTGCAAACACCTAGGGCCAAAAGTATGGGTATGTCAAATAAACCCGAACTATTAAGACATATAATAAACCAATTTCTAGATGAGGAAGAAGCATTTTATAATAAGATGAACTATGTAAGCGACGTTATCTTAGAAATGAAGGATCGTGATCATGTTGTTTTCACTTTTAATAAGGAATCGCAATTTAAGGAAATTGTTAATGCATCTGTAAAACGAGGCATTGATCGCGATCAGATTAATGTCTTGCTTATTCACACAAAAGAACAACAAAAGTTCATAGAATCAATTGAAGTGCAAAATGTGAATTCCCTATTCAACTCACAAGATATAATAATAATCCCAGCTGACGAGAGCTTTTATGAGGATGGCAGCTTTTCTGCTGTGCCTACTATTAAAAGTATAGGCAATATTGTGGAACTAGCAAAACAGAAATCAAAAAATGGGTTAAATATTCTAGCAACTTTACCGACGAAATTAATCGAACAAGGAAGATATGAGGATGCTCTCAAACTTGAGAACATGTGCAACAAAGGCATAAAAGAATTTGAAATACCTGTAACTATACAGTGTATATATAAGGCCATACCAGAAAATCTTGAAGATCGTTTTTCAGAATACCACGATCTCATAATCAAGCGAGAAAATTGATATGTATATCGCACTGCAAAAGGAAATGAACAAACCTTTGTTAGCTGTTTGATTTTGCCTTACATCCTGTTAAAGCCATAATAGATGCTATGAACAAGATACAATGAAATAATAATCGTGCATCTGTATTCCCTGATTGCTAAGTAATATAACCAATTTATGGCAGGATATGGATCTTATCATTAATTTGCTTTCTTATCATCCTAATCTTACTACTTTTGAACCACATTTTCTCTATGTTCCATTTCTAGTATTCTTTATTATCATCTTGGGTGCTGCAGCGTGCACACCAGAGACACATCCTCGATCAAACCCGTAGGAGTTGCAGACCTTTTGATTGTAAGACAAAATCTAAAGGAGTATAGACTAAAAGAGGTTGCGCATATTGAGAACATCCTTAAAGGAGAAACTAAAACCAGAGAACATCGCCGTGCCATTACTACTGAAGAGTTCTCCTTAACTGAAAAAGAAAAAACAACTGAAGATGAAAAGGAATACGAATCAACCCCAAGATTTGAAATGCAGCAAGAGGCTAACGACACATTGAAAGAAGACGCAAGCCTTGAAGCAGGGCTTAGCTTAAGTGGAAAATATGGCCCAATAGCCATAAACACAACAATTTTCATTATGCCAGAAAGTAGGAAATGAATCAGCTGGAAAATGTGTATATGATCGCTGTATCTCTTATCGACCAAGCATGGCAGTCAAACAACCATAACGAGAATGCTTATTGAAAAGCCAAAGAATGTTTATTTGCCTTATGCTTCTATGATAACTTCCAAGCTTAACTAAGACTAGCCCCCACTGGAATATTTTAATATAGTCAGTGCATGAATTCTTACAAAAGGTATTATGATAAAGCTGTCTTGTAAAGAGTCAGGATTAGAATGCAATTACATAGCAGAAGGTAAAACAGTAGATGAGGTCTTGAAGGATATTTCTGAACACGCTGTGAATTTTCATAATATGAGAGCAGAAGACACACATGAAGAAAATATATCTGCGGCCTTTTTATGCCAAGCCATAGGTAAAATGACATTATCAATCCAAAATGATAATAAGGAAAAATTAGATTAGATTAATTGTGCATGTATAATAACAGTGAGTTAGTAAAAGTGGTGTATGATATAATTCTTAATAAATAACTAGTTGTCTCTATTGTAAAGCAATGAAAGTAGTTTCATTGAATGTTGGACTCCCAAGGAAGGTTCTATTCAATGGGCAAACTGTAACTACTGGAATTTTCAAGGATCCAGTCAAAGGTCCTATCATGTTACGAAAGCTTAATCTCGATGGAGATAGACAAGCTGATTTGACTGTACATGGTGGAGTAGATAAGGCAGTGTATTCTTATCCTGCAGAACATTACAACTACTGGCGTAAACAATTTCCTAACCCCGATATTAACTGGGGAATGTTTGGAGAGAATTTCACCACAGAAGGATTAATGGAAGATGATGTTAATGTTGGTGACCAGTTTCAAATTGGATCTGCAAAGCTTGTAGCAACACAACCTAGAATGCCATGTTATAAACTTGGTGTGAAGTTTGGACGTATGGACGTAGTTAGAAAGTTTTTGGTAAGCGGTAAACCCGGGATTTACTTTAAGGTATTAAAAGAAGGACAAGTTCAAGTTGGCGATAAGATAGATATCATCCATAAGGATAAAAATAACGTTACTGTGAAAGATATTGTTCATCTTTATATTACCAGAGATCGTGTGGTAGACAACATTGAAACTATGAGACGTGCAATAAAAATAGGTGCTTTGCCAGAAGGATGGAAATATGAATTTCAACAAAATATAGAGCAATTTGAACGTGGATCAGATATTTCATATTATTGATATTGACTTGTCTCTTATCAAATGAAGCCCTAATGGTTAAGCTCCGTTATTGGTGGTCCAACGGTTGCTCGTTCACTCTAAAATACCGTCGTACGTATGGTTTTTTGATGTAATAATTGTTGCTTATCTTGTTCCATCAGATTTCAGACATGAAGAGGAATGTGTTTTATCTAGATCTACATTTAAAGAGTTTTGATAAATTGATTAACAAAATAATTTTACTATTAAATGGAATTAAGTATTGTAAAAACATGTTTGTATTCTTACTTGCCTTAGTCACATTATTTGGGATACTCCTATCAAGTACTATTACTATGCATTATATACTTGCTGTTTCTTCTTCTCTCTCTTCTCCTAATTCTTTGTTACCAAAAGGAATACAAGGAGATGTCCATTCAGGAACGTTCAAAATATCTGATCGTCTAAAAGAAATTCGAATATATAATTCCCAATAATGCCTTTGCAAACATTACAAAATTGACTTTCCTTGATATCTGTGTCAGACAATGAACACTAAAGCACTAAAGTGCATCACACAACTTGTATTTCTACAATGATTCATTCCAAAAGCATGTCCAAGCTCATGTACTGCTTCCTTGACTATTCTTTGATAAAATAGGTACTCGTCTGCTTTTAATACATAGAACTCTTGTC
>JAFAQB010000160.1 GCA_019246625.1 Nitrososphaeraceae archaeon | reverse complement strand
TTCAAGGATAGGATAGGATAGGACAGAATCCTTTGATTAGTATTTTCCATGTTTGAAAGAAGAATGCAAATTACAACATATTAGAAATTGGTTCAATCTATTTATTGATTATTGCAATAGGAGATGATTCCTTAAGTTAACAGGGCCTATAATTAGCAGCAATCATATTAAATCCAATGAAGTGACTCTTTTACCACTAAGTTCTTAACTCTCATCGCACATAGTAATATATGGCATACAGGTCATCATCTTCTCAAACATCTAATCCTACCGATATACTTGTTAACCAAAAAGGATCGGGAACCCAAGCTATTGTTGGAATAATTATTCTAGTTATCGGTATTGGGGTCGGCCAGGTACTAAAAAACGACTTGGTGACGTATATATCAATAGCTATCGGAGTAGCTATAATATTTTCATCCTTTTTGATAATCATAAAACAATACGAGAGAGCAATAATTTTGAGACTAGGAAAATACCAAAGACAAGTTGGTCCAGGCATTCAGAAAAGGATACCATTTGCGGACAATGTGTTAGTAGTAGACATAAGGGAGAAAGTAAGAGAATTTAAGGCCGAAAGAATGCTTACAAAAGATAATATTCCTGTAACAATTGATGCAATTCTTAGATACAAAATAATTGAAACAAGATCAAAAGATGCTCTTCTCAACGTAGAGAATTTTAATGAAATGATACAGCAAGTTTCCCAGACAACACTGCGAAACAATATTGGTTCTTCTTTATTCCAAGATGTATTATCAAAAAGAGAAGAGATTAATCAAAATATTAAATCCATTATTTCAAAAGAAGCTAGTAGTTGGGGAATGGAGTTAACAGGAGTAGAGATTCGACAAGTAATTATCCCCCAAGAGTTGGAATCTGCAATGTCAATGCAAGCACAAGCCGAACGTGAAAAAAGCGCCAGGATAACTTATGGGGAATCAGAAATCCAAGTAGCGCAGAGATTTCTGGATGCATCTAAAATTTATGCTGACAATCCAATGGCCTACGCATTAAGACAATCTAATATGCTCTATGAATCAATGAAAATTCAGGGTAATACAATAATCATGATTCCTTCAGAGACTCTCAATTCAATGGGCTATGGAAACTTGGCAATGACTATTGGATATCTAGATAATGTCAAAAATGCACTTAAAGCTGGAACCAGATCAGGGGCAGTCGGTGCATCACGTCTAGATCAGACTAAGGAGTCAGTATCATCATCGGCGTCATCTGTAGGGGTGACACCATAGTATCATAATTTATTATTGCTCCTTTCTCAGATAACAACTCCAAATTCTTCCTGATTCGTTTTCTAATAACTAGACGGTATAGTAGTACTTTTCAGAAATTCATTTCTAGACATTTTTGGGCCTCAAACAAGGATGAGACTTGTTAACAAAATGATCTTAATTATGAATGACGATCAGGCCTTAGCAAGAACAGAGTAGATACGCTCAAAAATGGTAGTTTTTCCAATCGCTATTACACGCTATATCTAAAAATGGATAGAACCAGGTTAAAGGTTTCATATTGATATTTACCTCATCATCTGCTCACATACAAAACTATCAATCACTTTGGATTTACAATTAAAGAAAAATGGTAAATGGCGCAGGTAAATTTTAAAAAATTGTTCGGAGTACTATTCACTGCCTTCATAATTATAATAGTGCTTGTCTTTTTATTAATCATAATATCTCAAACAATAAGTATAGTTACGGCTCTATTTCTGGTTGCAACACCCTTAGCCGTTAGGTATATCTTTTACAGGTTAACGCGGATCTAGAAAGCTCTTAATTGGTCATGCAATAGGGAGTGATTGCCATCAGAGTCTGCGATGTTAATTACATCCTTGTTCGACCAGTTGTGACATGTTTACTTATAACTTCATCTTCCTCAGAATAAAGATCGAGAATACATATCTCACGAAGATATAAAGAACAATAGAAAAGCAATATCATCAAATAATTTAGTTATTAATATATTGTACAGAGTTGCTAAGTAATTAATGAGTAAAAGAAGGAATATAACCCTTCTTGGCATTCCTTTAGTAATAACAATAACAATAACAATAGTCCTCGCTATAAGTATGAGGCCGACAGTACAGCAGCAACCCATAATTGCGCGAGCCTTGTACTCTAACAAATCTTCTAGTCCAATGCTTCAAGAGTTTCTTGTTCCAGCAGGTTCGCATCCGCATGATGTTGCTCCTGCAGCGGATGGAACTGTATGGTATACTGCTCAGGGGTCAGGTGAATTAGGACGTCTTGATCCAAAAACAGGCAAAACCCATAGTATAGCACTTGGTAAAGGTTCTGCTCCTCATGGTGTAATTACTGGCCCAGATGATGCTCCTTGGATTACAGATGGCGGGCTGAATGCCATACTGAGAGTTGATCCTAGGACTGAAAAATTGCGTCTCTTTCCTCTCCCTAATGGTAGCAACAATGCTAATCTAAACACAGCTACCTTCGATCATAGTGGCGTTTTATGGTTTACTGGACAAAGCGGTATTTATGGCCGACTTGACCCGGCTGCTGGAGTGGTACAGGTATTTAGTGCTCCTCGTGGGACTGGACCATACGGTATTACAACAACTCCAGATGGCAGTATTTACTATGCCTCATTAGCTGGAAGTCATATTGCTCGAATTGACTTGAAAACCCATAATGCTATTGTGATAAATCCACCGACACCTGATCAAGGAGCTCGGCGTATATGGTCTGATTCCCATGGTAGACTTTGGGTTACCGAGTGGAATGCAGGTAAACTGGCACTTTACGATCCGGCAACTACCAAATGGAAAGAATGGAGATTACCTGGAAAGAACCCAATGCCATATGCTGTTTATGTAGATAAGAAGGACATGGTATGGTTAAGTGACTTTGGAGCAAATGCCATAGTGAAATTTGATCCGATCAAAGAGAGATTTGATACAATATCTCTGCCTACACCGGCAGCTAACGTGCGCCAGATTTTAGGACGATCAGGGGAAATATGGGGAGCAGAGTCTGGCGCGGATAAATTAGTAGTCATTAGGACAGGGTATTGAATAGGCTATGCACTTTTCGAATCGAAGCCATAACTATTTACTCTTTATGGATGAAGGCGCCTCAAAAGCTCCGTATATACAATAATTTTCTGATCTAACTAAAGATGATAGATAGATTAACTTACCATCGTCTCTTTTGCAGTCTCACTCTTTGCAATGCCTGTAGTTTATCATCATCTCCATTAGCCATATAATAATATTGAGAAATTAAGCTTTGGAGCTACAAATTCATAAAGTTTGATCGTTCCTGCAGCATTTATATTCTGTCTAGCATTAGTAGCGTGCGTTTCCTTTCATATTCATCTATGTATTATTGCACGGAAAATGACAAATACGTGCTATAACTAATATATGAGCTAACTGCGATTAATTATCGCAACCACGGCCTTCTTTGCTGAGGTCATATCTGGCAATATTGTATCTCTTGTTGCAATTGCCGCATATACTTTCGTTATCTTCAGTCATTTTATTGTCACAAAAGGCACAGATTCTTTTATCGTTGGAAATACTTTGCAACAGGTACCTAAACGACAACGGACTGTTTAAATTTTGTTATTAAATCATTCTGGGCCAGAAACTAGTATTTGAAAGTACGATGGATTCTTGTCGATGTATATACAAAAGTGGCAATTAAGCTAACATGATATGCTTTTGAATTTTAATAACTGTAGATCTAACGCTAGGATGCGGGTGGCCAAGATTTGATAGTATGTATCGGAAGACAAAAGTATTGCAAACCCTGATCGATCAACAATAGAAATAATGGGCACCGATAATTGGATCATTTTGGATCATTTTGTCAAAAAATACCAATACCTAACAAGCCCTCAACTTTGTTGTAATTTGTGCAGCACTTTGAGAAGTTCCTCTTCACTTTTTACTACAACATCAGAGAAATTTATAGGCCATGGCGTTGGCACTTGGTCTTTTGCGAATAATATGATTCTTTTCGCAGAACTTTTGCCAATAAACATTTCAATTGCGGTTCCGTAGCTTGGCTTATTCGCTAGAATCACCAAAACCTCAGCTCGTTTTATATATTCTAGATCATGAAAGACTATTCGCGCAGAAAGGTCTTTCTTGTCTCTAAAATCGTTGATATTAGAATAATCCATTCCTTGATTATCAATATGATCTACTGTATGGAAGCCTTCATTGCGTAAGAAAGAATACAAATGCCTTATTTCTTCTGCGCCGCCGTAACCTATCGACCCACAGACCATTATCTGCATTTTTAAATTTTACTAAAAAATGTATATCAAGGTTACGGATATTTTGTTCTGAAACCATAGAGATGATAAAAGCTAATTTGCAGTACTATGTCCATGGTATATAGGCGACAACTATTTGCCAATACTGAACATTTGTTATAATTTGTAGATAGAGCATTGGGAGGATTATTAGGGATTAGAATAGGATTTAGATTTAGAATAGGTTTAGCGATTATACAATTATTCATGAGCCTTGTCTTGGTTCTTCATCTTCGTATTGTTCGCCACCACGCTGCGATTCTTCTTCTCCCTTTATCTGTCCTTCCTCTTCTAACTCTTTTAGGGCCATTATTTTATTTTTTTTATCTTGTTTACCATTGTTATTAGCTGGCTGGTCTTGCAAGTGTTTAGCCATCTTCATAGCTCTTGGTTCATCTTCTCCTTCTTGTTGATTATTGCTCATATGGTTTGTCACTTTATACTTTACCTATATACAATACTATAAATGATTATACAAGATGATCTAGCCTGCAAGGAAAAAAGGGTGCTTCAGAAAGCAACAAGAACAATAGATCTATTGCAAGTAAAATAGTGTTTTCACGTCCTTTGTTAACAACTATAATTGAATTTTTGCAATCAAAATTGTCAATTAAAAAAATCTTAATTGTTCATTATTTGATACTGCTGTGATGGATGCGGTTGAGCTGCTGCCACCCACATGCATTATGTTACTAACGCCGTTCTAGAAGATGATAATATAGTTGACAATACATAACATGTCAAATTATCTTGTAGCCCCTTTCTGAAGTTATCCTGAATAATACTGGGAGATTATTTTGAATCTGACATATCTGAATAATATAATTAATGTCATAGCTCTAATGTTATCTTCTATTTTATGTCCGAGCAAAAACAACCCAATTGCCATAAGCGATAGAACAACTCCCTTCATGATATTTCCGTGCAAACCAAAGAGGCTTTCTAAAATAAATGCTATTCCCGTAACGTAAAAGGGAGCTCCTATACAATGCAGAATTCTGTTAATTGGGTGTCTGTGAGTACTCTTTATGGCTTTTATAAGACTAAATGACATTAGGAGTATAAACAAAGTATACTTAATTAATAGATTTTAATAGTACCAATTACTATACAATTATGTCCTCAGTAATGGTCAAGCCAAAGACCAAATCATTTCTCGATAGTGTAGGTAGAAACAGTCTGAAGACGACTGAATTATACAGCCTTACATTAAAGCATTTTTCAGTCTTTTCTGGAGATTAATTATTCTTCCAAATATGACATAGAAAATATCGTCGAAGCAATATTGGCTAATCAAACTAATGTGTACGAAATGCTTAACGACTTTGTGTCCTACTTACTTTCTATAAAAAATGAAAAGACCGGAAATGGACTTTCTGTAAACAGTATTACGTTGTATTTAGCTGGTATTAGATCATACCTAGCATATTATGATATTGATATCGTCTCTTCTAAGTTTAGACGAAAAGTACAAATGCCAGAGCGTTATCGGGAAGACGAACAACCTATAGACAATTCAGATATTAGAAAAATATTGTTATCATATAACAACAGACGATGGAAACTTTAGCATGGTCAGTAAAAGATGGATCACAATTGACATGTTTAGGCTAGAATTGCAATTATTGCAAACTGGAATAAAAGATCCAATCGCAGAAGACTGTCTGTCGGATAACTTCCAAAAGAATTTAGCCTTTCTTCTATCATTAGAAGTTCCAAGGTTATGTCATATTATTGTATTTCTATAGAATGCATTATTGCCAGCAATTATTGTACAAATCGAGCCTGATAAAGTCATAGAATTTATTTCAGATATCATTGTTAATGAATTTAAATTTAAGCCAGATAGTTTGGATTCTGACATACTTGCAATTGACGAAAGTTATAACAAGTCAAGTGGAAGTTGCTTTTGGTATCCTACCAAATTCTTGTATTGGTGAATGGCTGACAAAATCGTCAAATGTTTTGAATCCACATACATAACTAAAAAGGAATATTTTTTAAGTAAAGACTTGCTGATAACGATATGCCTAACTACATCATTCTATTTACAGACCTAGGAATATTCAGAAGTAAGTTTTAAAAATGCAGATAATGGTCTGTGGGTCGTTCTCAGTCTTCTTTATTTTACCCGGTTTTTCCATGTGTTCAAGCATCAAGACTGATCCTCTAGCATCAAGTTTTCAAGAGATGTCAGCTACTTGTAGTTTATCATAAGCAACCAATCCTGTATTTTCATTTGCTAATTCTTTCAAAACACGCCAGAATGTTGGTTCACTTGCTTCATAGTCTGGAGTAAATTTTATCATAATATGTACGTCATAATGGCCCATTTGTTGATAATACCAGCAATAATGATGATGTGAATACTCCGGTTGGTATAATTACTCCACTTGACTTCACAAGGCATCAAGGAGATATTGACAATATAGATAAAGATGCAATTGAAAAGATATTAGAATACTATAGGTAGATATATTGGAATGACTTGGGCAGCCTAAGGAATGGACTAGCAAGGCTTTCGAGAATGCTCTTTATGAAAAGCTACATCAGCTGCGGGAGCAGATCCCGATATCTCTCATAACAGCCACAGGGAATTCCTTAAAAATGTGATGTTTTGAACAAATTAATATCATACCCATATACTGTATGATCATCTATGCCATTGATAGTGCCTGTTTGTGGATTACCTGGTGTGGGAAAGACTAGTATATCAAAGGAGCTCTCAAAATTAACTAAGTGGGTTGTTTTATCCACAGACAAG
>JAFAQB010000395.1 GCA_019246625.1 Nitrososphaeraceae archaeon | reverse complement strand
ATATTCACTGTAATCAAGTCATTATGTGAGAGCGGTAATAATAACACTAATGTAATTAACCCAAAATTTGTGATCATAGCATCATTCATTATAGCAATTGTATTTGTTAGTTTTAATTGGCTTACATTAGCATTTTCCGAATTTATTTACAACAAACAAAGACTAGATTTGACTTCTGTAGTTGTAACTATTGCATATCCTGTTTTAGACTTGCTATTAATAATTCCATCTTCAATAATCCTTGTTAAACTACGTAAAAACTACCAGCATTCTATTCCATGGTTTCTTTTTTCTCTGTCACTTTTGATCAATGCAATAGCTGATGATGGATATCTACTTGATTTTGTAAATGGACATTCAGAACACCTGATATTCTGGGATCTATTCTATGTTGCAGATTTCATAATCATGGCGGTGGATTATTTTGGTATAACAGATACTACATAACCACAACCAGAAGATCTAGAAAACCATAGAACTAAAATAGAAAAAGAATCAAGTGCTAACAGTCTTGTTACAGATATATGACTCCAATAGAAGGACATATTGAAAAGGCATATGTGATTAATTTCGAGATTGAAAATAAAAAAATTATTCAAAGGCTCCTTCAGAATTGCAAGACAAAATACGTAATATGATAATAGTAAAACAATTTGGAAATAACTGTCCGGGTTTTAATGTTCAGTGTAGACCTTACTTTGAAAAAGAAGAAGAAAGCTCATTATATAACTTGTCTGATGAGTTTCCTAAAAGTACATGAACCTTTATACCAGCAAAGCTCAAATCCCTCCGAGCCCGCTACGATATCAGTGCTTTTTAGTGGGTCTAATGTAGTTTTGTAAGTGTTGGTAACAATTAGCAGGCATTAGAAAAGGCCTATCCTAATCTTTACGAATTATTACAAAAAACTAGGACATATTCTTTGGGCTACATCTTCAAATCATAAATATTCTCCTTCTAAGGAATATCGCTGTAGTAAATGTGGCAGAACTTTCAATAGCATAGAAACATTAAATTTTCATAAGAGAATAGAACACTGAGAAAAGCCAAGCACCTGCTGGAGTAGGTTAGATAACGTACCTAGATACGTGAATCAACTTCTTCATTCCTTCCTTTTATTCGCTAAATCGTATGTAAGACAAGTCGACAATTTCTTGGTTTTTGGATTTATGTGTAGTAATAGTGTATGTAGGAAGGCATTGGTGAATTTAGCTAATGTATATACAGATAATGAATATCTATATAATACTAGCAAGAAACATGATTTGTGCTACTTTTTATATATAGAGCGCAATCAATGGTCATAGTATGAAATTAGACTTTTTTAGCAGGAAGAAATTTAAGTGCAATAAGTGTAACGAGAAATTTAAGACGAAGACTGAATTAGTAGAGCACGATCATATAAGGCATGGGCCAACAAAATAATATTAACAACAACAGATGGCCTTCCATAGTTAACTTGCGTGGATTCCTTTATTCTAATGAGAGATAATAATAATATTATTATCCCTCTTTCTATGACATTCTAAACATAGCAATTGAAGATTTTGAATATCATTAGAGCCACAACAACGCGCTACAAAAGAAAATATAATCAATTTTGGAAAACAGGCTGAAAATGCTGGCTGTGATTCTCGGGTTTTAGAAAGATTGATTTGGCCTGTCAATCCACTTAATCCGTATCCTGGAACCAGCGATACAGCTTTCTGAATTTATAAGATAAACTTCGTGACAGCATTTTATCACAGCTTTCATCTTCTTATCGATTAAATAGCAATAGTTACGCCAAATTGTAACTATAGGAATTCAATGGTTTATTTAAAAAGTAATGGTAGTTCTATTTATCCAGCCGCCTGTAAATGCACCCATTGGTGGGAGTGGGTCGGGGATCCAGCAGGTTGTGCAATAGGAGAAATTGCTTGCTGATAAAGTTAGAAGAGCCGTCCAAAGGTGGGAATCGTCTCTTACTAAAAATTTATCATACATAAGATGGTTTCCAACTATCAATATGTCTAATACCCCTCTAACTGCGTTTATGAAATTCTTCTCGTTTGGTAGTTATGATTGGCACATACATCTTGTTTCTACTAGATGTATGTCACGATTCATTATATTGGCAGGTAAATGTCACGATTAAGTTCCAGAAGCTTATACCTGTGTATAGATATCACTTGCTGAGATTACAGTAACTATGTTGACTGAGGCCTAAGTAATGCTTGATACAATCCACTAAATAGTCCTGAGGCATATCGTTAATCTTGTTTCCTAGTATAGGGATGCTATCAATATGTTCACGTATAGAATTAAATGCTTCTAGAATAGGTTTTGTGCCTTTTACAATGGACTCAATCAATGCGCTCATCATGGATCCGAATATATCTAATGAAGGTCTAATCCTCTCTATAATGACTTTCCCAACTATCTCTCCTGCTTTTGCAATAGGGAAGGCATTGGCTTTGATTGGAACAAATACCAATAATATAACCAGCATGAATGTGGTTACGACAAAGTTCCTCAATACAATAATGTCGATGTCACAATTATTGTATTTTAATTCTGATAATAATATCTGATTATTTTTTGTATTTGAGTTTCCTTGGTGTCATAAGCACGAGATTCTTTCGAGATAGACTAAAAATTCAGGTATCTGCATAATATTGAGAATAACATTCACCTATATCAAGAATTAAGCTCCATGAAAACTAATTTACATATACAAATGCTTGTTTGCGACGAAAAGCAACAAAATGTTTCTTGGTCTTACTTGGATATCATTTCCTAAATTAAGAATTGCAGCTTTAATTCTGTATAGAACTTCAAGTGATCTTCTTTGGTTCAGATTTTAATTTCCTCTTTTTTAACAGCACAGATATTCTTGATAATAGTTGTAAGAGTGAGTAGCTACATTTAGAACAGTACTTGTTCTCTATAGCATTAATCAAACTACACCTAGGGCAATTAAGAATAGATGGCTTTTTCTCTACCTTAACCAACTACCAGTATTATTTTTTGTTGGAAAGTTACGTATACTATCTTTAAAGAACTAACACGTATCAAAAGTATATTTGGTCGAGGTATATTTTACAACATCCTTGGGCGCGCGGTTGGCAAAATTGTTCTTGGAAGGGCTGTTGTTATGAGTGACAATCAAAGGCAATACCTGCAGGACATGCAAGGTATTGAAGGAGGTGTAGGTGTTCTTATTAGAAAATCATAATAATACTTAAATTCAGTTCTAGCACATGTCGTACTCATTGGAGCAGCAACAACAACAACCACAGCCGCGATTAGGAGTGGTCACAATACATGACGCATGCCCCACTTTCTCCACAAAGATATTCGAATCAGCTGATGAATTAGAGAGACTTAATATAAAATTCAATATTGCATTGATACCATTCTTTAACGAAAAGCAAGACCTTCCTAGATTTCCTGAATTTATTGATAAGATAAAATCATACAAGAACTGTCAAATTGTTTTGCATGGTCTTTATCATGAATTGAAAAATGGTCAATTTGATAGCTTCCATGAAACAACAGAAGCAGATGCAGAAGAACAGATACGCGCGGGGATAGAGATATTTCACGAAATAAGAATAGAAACAAAGGTGTTTATACCACCAGCTTGGAAGTTAAATAATAGCTCTATCAAAGTTTTAGAAAAGTTAGGATTCAAGTTAGCAGAAGAGCAAGAAGAATATTTATTGTTACTTTCACAACAAGAGTTTAAAAAAATAAAGCTGCCAAAAGTTTTAAATTGGGATTCCACTGGCTATCCTGAAAAGAATATTGTGAACATGTCCAGAGACGAGAAGGCCTTTAAATTGCAGATAGAAGAAAGACCACAGATTATCAGAATAGCTATACATCCAAGAGATCCTGCAGAAGCAATGAAGGATCAAAAACAAATGATATCGATATTAAAGGATAGTGCTTATGAGATACCGACATATACGGACCTTATACCCAAGTTAGAACAATTAGCCCCTTCAACACGACTGGCTTGAATAATATTATTCTACAAAGCTACTTGTAAGTCTGAAGCGTTATATACCATTTGTGTATAGTAAAATAATACCGCACTGTGATTCCTTCTTTTGATGCATCGATTCCATTGTTCCCGGAAACTAATAGCATCAATGAGGGACTGCTGTCACAGTGCGAATATATGATTATATTATTTCACTTTTCTGGCATCTAATGGTATTATTAGATTCGACAACAGAATTAGCCATTTGTGAACATGCCTGATATCATTATTTAGCTCAAATAGAGGTAGAATGAGAATGATGAAGTAAATGATGATGATAACACAACTATGACCTTCTCACGCTATCATATAACCAACTGTATCAATAACTATCAGTTAGTCATATTCAAGACTGCCATAGTATTATACTTTTAGCGAATCGAGTCCAGGCCATCTAAGTTGGTGGCCATTGACATCATAAGTTAAATTCTTCAAAACTTCTGATATCAAATTGGTATTGTGATCATTGGCGGTTTATTATTTGATGCAATAATGGGATTAGCATTCTTTGTCGTTATTTTTTAGGACCTCCTTTTATGAACAATGGTGTCTAAGGGTTTTTCTTCTGTTTTCTCATTCTTGCATCCTCTTCAGCCTAACTTGCCATACTTTGCGGCTTCTATCTGCTTTTCTCTTGCCTCTTCGGCGAAGATTTTCTCTAATTCTAATGCGTACTTATATTTTTGATATTCTGTAAGTTGTCTTCGTTTGACATTTGTAGTTATGATGAATTTTCGCTCTTGCAACTTATTAGAGAATGGGAATATCTCAATCCTTGGCTTGATTGCTAGTTCTTTGCATGCTCGGTATCTGGGTTTAAAACCATCAAACTATCATGATATAGCATTATATTACCACCTAAATACCGCTAGTATTGCATCATTCAAATTATCATATGATGGTAGTTAACTTGATTACTTAAATCTAATAACTAACATGTTAATAGAGAAAGTAGAGTCTTTTAAAATCTTATAAACTATGAAAACTTTTTCTTGTTGCCATAAGATATGCAAAAAGTTGGAAATAAGATAATCTATAACACTATTGAAGAGATCATGGATCCTTCACATACAGCACTAGTTGTATGGGACGTACAAAATATGTTAGTCAATAGAATTTTCAATAAAGAAGAATTTACTAGCAATCTTAGCTCAGTTATAGACTTGGCAAGAAGAGCAAACGTTCCAATATTCTTTACGCGTATTCAAATGTTGCCAATAAGGTTTGAATCTTCAGCAAGACTATATACCTTAAGTAAATTAGGATTTAATCGCATTGGTAAAACACCAACTAAGGAAGAACTAGACTTTGCAATAAAACCAAAACAAACGTACCAGCAGGAGCAACAAGAACTACAAGAAGGACAGCAAAATGAAACAGTGATAGATAAGCATACAGCAAGTATTTTCATAGATACAGGCTTTGAACATATGCTACAAAGTGCAGATATTATTACAGTAATATTTACTGGTATTGCAACAGAATATGGAATTGAATCTAGTGCTAGAGATGCTTCTAGCAGAGGCTTTTATTCTGTAGTAGTTTCAGATTGTGTATCTTCGCCTGATAAAGAAGGACATAATAGGTCTCTTGAAAATATGAAGAAGCTAATAACCATTACAAGTTCAAAGGAAATTGAGAGCATTTGGTCAAAATGAGTTCAAAGTTGGTTGGCTAGCTATATCATTATGATAATCAAGGAACTTGCGTGTTATAGACTCAAACATATATATTTTGTATCTACCTATCTCCTTTGGTTAGTTTAGTTTCATGTGGATATACTATTAGAATTTTGTTGATGATAACATAACATTACATATAATCTTCCTAATGCTCCTAGTCTAGATATCATCATCATATAGATATCAAATATCTTGTTGTCTTTGATGAAGTTGAGTATACATATTATCTTATTTAATAAACCTTCTTTATCCCTACTAGTATTATAATAGAAGGTATCTTAGTTGCAATACTATATTGGCTGCTCTGGATGGAGTTATTCAGCTTGGCAAGGACCATTCTATCCTTCCGATTTAGATTCTTCTTCCGATTGGTTAAGCTATTATGCTTCCGTCTTTAACTATGTAGAGATTGATTCTTCATTTTATAGAACTCCTAACGTTTTCACAGTTAAGAGTTGGTTCAACAAGACACCTGAGAACTTTAAGTTCACAGCCAAGTTTCCAAAAGTTATCACTCATGATAAACGCTTAAAAGATGTTAGCAAAGAGCTACAATATTTCATTCAATCTATGCTACCACTTAAGGAAAAGACTCTGGCATTACTTTTACAATTACCTCCATCATTAAAGGTAATTGAATGGATAGAGAATCTGAGAGAACATATAGTACCTGAACCTGAGCCTTCAGTAGCTTCTGATGGTACGCTGTATGTTGTGTAGCTTGGAAACAATGGTCGTGATGTCAAATTTGTAAAATCAACTGATGGCGGAGATTCATTTACAAATCCAATGGTTGTAGCAAAGGGCATAGTACCATTAGCATCATCATATCTTGAAGATATTGATGGTTGGAATCATTTACCTGGATCAAGCTTTAGAATAGGAACTTATTGTACTGGCTGCGCTGGTTCGAGATAATGTGAGTTTTGCTTGGGCAGATTATCGTGAACGGATTTCACGCATATACTACAGACGTTCAGCAGATGCTGGAAATACTTGGGAAGGTCCATCTTCGGGACAACCTCTTTTGACTGGAGAAGAAGATGATAATTATAACGCTATAGTATCAGAAACAGATCAACATGATTTCCATCCACAACTTATAAGCACTCCAAGTGAAGAGATTGGATACGTTGTTTATGAATTTGGCCCAAAGGGCCGTGGGGAATTTCCGATGGTTCTTCAAGATCTCTTGACAGATGTAGTACTTGCGATTTCTGTCGATGATGGTAAAACTTTCTCTGAAAGAATAACAGTAACTGACTATCCATGGGATCCTGCAGTGGGTGCACCATTAACGCATGGAAATAAATATGTAACATTCATAGGAGAGTACTTTGGGCTAGATGCAAGTCCGCTAGGGTTCTTCCCCTTATGGACAGATACACGTACTGGCATGCAAGAAATATTCACAGCAAGAGTAAATGAAAAACACATAAAGACATCGGGAGTAAATGTGGCAAGAATTTCTAATTTGGACACAGATTGAAGAATTATTATCGCATCATAAAACCAGTGTGTATTCACATCAAAAAAGATTGAGAAATCAAAAATACTTTAGGTGAGTCTGGAGAGTACAGTAACATGTCAAGTACCTCTACTTCAGAATATTTGTTTTTGTTTTATATCAATATACACTTTTATGGTAATACTAGTAGCTCATTGATGAAAATACGCTTAAACCAGTTGATAGATGAGACAATGGTTGCAGCAGTAAAATAAAAATAAGCCATGTCTATGAGCCCGATGACTCTCCCACTACTACTAATAACAAACATAATTCGCCATATGCAGAATTAACGCAAAATAGGATTGCAGCATTAAGACCTAGATTCGAAGCTGGTTTAGATCCAATAGAAGTTGCAAAAACAATTCTTAAAGCAGCAATATCAGAAAATCCAGATTCACGATATTTAGTAGGAGATGATGCACTTAAGCTGATGAACATGAGGAAAAATGCCTCTGATGAGTATTTTAGAAAATTGATTATGGAAAACATATTGCTCAAGTAAAAGTATGCTCAGATGGTTTATGCTATAGAAAGCAGTACAATTGGAAGCAACCAAATACTATGCAGATAAAAGCGCCTATACAGATCACATCTATAAAGAATCTGTATAATGATAAGAAATAATCATCCCTCTAAATTTCGGTATCAGGATTGCTATTTTGATTCGAGAATGAAAAAGGCTTTATTCCCTCTAGGTGATTTACAAGGTTTATTATGTATGTAAACTATGTGCAGAGGATGACTCAGCACGACTGCTGCTAATATCAAAAAAAGTAAGGTATTGATTGTAGATGATGAACCAGATATTGTATACCTTGTTACGACCAGCCTAGAACGTAAGGGGTTTGCAGTTGATTGCTACACAGATCCAGTATTAGCATTGCAGAACTTTAAAGCTGGATTGTATCAGTTGTTAGTTTTAGACATTAAAATGCCACAGATGGATGGTATCGAACTTTTCAATAGAATGATAAAAAAAGATGATAAAGTTAGAGTATGCTTTTTTTCAGCATCGGCGAACTTCATTTCTAATTGTAAAAACCTGTTCAAAGATTCCCCGAATAGATTTCTGTTTGTATCAAAACCAATATCTATTTCTATAAAAATATCAACATAGAGAGGAAAAATTGTTACGCAGCAGATCGTAGAGAGAAGAGGGAAAAGAGCAACTAGAGTAAAATATCATGCCAGATCCAGCAGTAATAGATTGGGATAGAATTATTCGCAAAAATGTAAGATCTAAAGACATGGAAGGAGCTGGTAACGTTGTTGCCATAGATGGCGATTCCGTTGTTATATCGACTCAAGGTGCGCAGCATCAATACAAAGTACCAAAATCACACATAGAAGGATATAATGGTGCTGAGGTATACTTGGATCTGTCTGTTAGCGAAATGTCTTCACTCAATAGGATGATAATAACAAATCTCAAGCAATTAGCAAAGAAAAAGTATTAGTAAATGAGAGTAAACAAGAGTCGGCAAAAATACCAAATCCTCCTGTAGCATCAAAGACAATAACGAGAACAACAGCAGCAGCCATTAGTCCTTCGCGAACACAAAACTATGACAATAACAAACCAGAAAAGACTCAACAAGGAGCATTAATAACAAGTACCGCTGACTTACACAAACAGCCATCTAACAACAACACACTAATACCTTTAGCTAAAGACGAAATATATACAATAGCAGCTGCCAGAGAAAGGAAAAGCATGGATTGATGCTAGTAAAGGAAAAGGAGAATTAGAAACAAATGATGTCGACTACGCTTACAAATATCTAATAATGCCTAAGTATATTATGAATATTCATTAAGCTGTCAGAAGAATAGCAAGAAAATCAGATGCAGGATATGCAATATATTATGATCCTATTCTTACTAATAATAACTGAAGCAGCTATACTATGCCATATGCAGCCCAGGTTAGTTGCCTACCTGTACTCTAGGCTATAATTGTTGAGTACCCTAGTGTACATGGTAGGTGATCATTAGGATGTTAATTTAAGATCTATTAAATGACTTCTGGTACCAACAAACTTTAGAAACATTTTGCATGTATCTATCGAAACCTGAAGCATAGTCGATAACTTCTTTTACCCAGATAAGACTCACGTAAAAATTCTAATGGTTTATTCATTGATTTAGTTTTGATCGAGTTAATCGAGTTTGAGCGACTGTGTACTTTTTCAATCTTAAATTAAGACTTTTTATCTTTTGTAGCATACTTATGCTACGATGAAAAATATGGATAAATAGCACTTGCATCAAACATGCAGACAAGTCTAAAATACCCTTCCAATAAACAGTAAGAATTCTTATCCACACTGCATTAATCATAAATAATACTAACGCTAGCTAGCTAGTGACCATTATTAGGTCATCAAGATTGCTACTGAAGGTGCACAGCACATAACGTAGCTCATTTCTCAAAGATGCTGGTTACTTTACTAATATTATAGCCTCCCCCATTCTGTAAACATACGGTAATTAAGAAGAAATAGTGAAAGTGAAAGTAGGCCGTTTTCAAAGCTCGTTCGATTTCTCTCTCATAATGGGATCTATTGTAGCCATATGATTTACCTGTATTAGAGAACTTTCAGACTGTTGCTTTGCTCTCTGTCTATATAATTCATGGTTATAGAAAGAGTGCGAAAACGTACTGCAATTAATTTTATCTATAGACTAGCAAAAATTAGGCAAAGGTTAAATCTTTGAATATGCTCATATATAATCATCCGACTAGCCAAAAGAGAAGAACGATCCATCATTCAGAATCTGTGCAATAGGTAAAGGCCTGTTGTGTCTACAGAAATGATGAGTTGCCGTCGTATGATGATGATAATAGGTATATCTTCAATTCGAAAGAACTTGAAGAACTCCACGATGATATAGCGGTAAGGGCAAACCAAGGGGTGGCATTGGAACTTATTAAAAAGCCATCTTAATAGGAAAGCCACATGTCTTTGAGAGCTACTCGGATTTTAATATTTAAGTATATACCTTATGAAATTAAAATCTGACAAATGATTTCACTGTGAGCTTGCTGGACGTATCAGCATACATGGAACAAGACTTAAGCCGCGTGTAATGATATAAATTGACATATTTTTTAGATGAGCATCTAGCCGATACATCTAATTGTGCTTAGTGCTAAGTAATGCTGAGGATATTTTGAATAATTATAATAATAATATATGCAACACATGCAATCTAACAATTCATCCAAACTTCATAGGATATCATAAGTGTGGTTATGCAAACTGTCCTATTTGTAAAAATGCAATCACAAATTCGCAATACTGGTATCATATAAGATCACATCCAGGACATGAGAACGATAGCCATCCTCTACCAAGGGAAAAATCTGAAGTCAGAGGAGAATACAGGAGAAGATATGGCGGAGGCAGTAGTAATAGTAGTACTCGAAGCTTCGGGTATAGTTCTCTAGCTCGAGGACCAGCAGTACTAGAGGTAGGTAAGGAATACGAAGTAGAAATTACCCAAATCAGTAGACAAGGAGATGGAGTTGCGAGGGTGCAAGGATTTGTAGTATTTGTTAAAAATGGAAAAGTTGGAGAGAAAGTTAGGGTTAGGGTTGAGCAAGTAGGAAACAGGTACGCTACAGCAACAATGACATCGTAATTTACATTATTGATAATCACTGGAGTCATATGACGTGATTGCGTAGACATGGACCAATCTAATAAGAAAAACCTAAAGATAATAATAACCATTATATCCATAAGTGTAGTAGCTCGAATACTCATATATTATATGATTTCTAGATAGTTTGTAAAATGACTCATAATATATTTAGCCTTTTTTAGGAGTGATTTCATTGGGGATGTAGATAGATGTATTTGATTATCTTAACTGTAAGGTAGCATTGTCATTACCATGGCCGTGTTCCGACAATACATATCCATTCATTATCCCTTTTTATCAGTCCGTTAGCAGTTCCATAATTTCGCGCTGCTTCTCCTGCCACTTTTCTCCAGATATCTTCTTTTCTTTCTTCATTTTCTTTGGACGCGGCAATACGGACAGAAGCACTAACTGCTTGACAGTAAGTACAATAGTCTTCTCCTGATTTGAACTGGAGTCTTAGAAAAGCACGAAGCATTAAAAGATTATAACGTAACTTTGGAATTGCTTGAAGAATATGCTGCAAATAGGCCATCGTTTGAAAAAAATAAAAAACTAAGAGAAAAGTTAGCTGACGCAAGACAAGAAAGAGACTATTATTATAAGAGACAGGTGGAAAGTGAAAGAGCCAACGACCTAGCAGATGACTACAATAACGACTGGGTTCCTGAGAATTAGGTCCCTGCATATATAAGGGATCGACTTTTTTCGCTATTTAGCTTTTACTTTCGTTATAGATATACTAGAATTCTGTATCTCTAGTCTAGTATCAGGGTTTAAGTAAAGAGTAGTATTTTTTGCTCCGTGTCTACTACATATTCATAATCGAGCCAGCTTTGGTATCAAATGATGATTGCCAATTCTTCCAAGATGCCAATTATCTTCTATAAAACGAAGAATAGACGATTGGTCTATTACCTAATGATCAACATAGTTTTTCTTTGCATACGGAGATAGAACCAGCATATACCAGTTAACAAAAGTTCGCTAACAACTAGCGATATATTTCAACTCAAATTATTAGCAAAGTGTTAGCGAATTAATGTTAATTGGTATAGGTATATGCGCACCATATACAATTCTAACTTGATAATAGAGTTTCTGATACCCGTATACATCGTTTTGATATTACTACTATAAACAGTCCTATCAAAGCGAACCCAACACTAATTTCATCTATTATAGGTATAATTTCATAATCTAAGAAGTTTTGAAGGCATTATACAATCTATAGATCAATCAATAACGCGTTCGCAATACAAACAACGACAATAGCTATCCCCAAGGACCCAGAGGATCGAGTACTAATCCAATATCTTGTGCAAATGTTGGTCGTGGAGGAATAAGCTTGTACAAGAATCGATCTTTTTTTTCTGCCACAAATGTATCAAGAGACTTGCAAAAGCAATAAGTCTTCCTATAATGCATTAAAACAAATGCATCATGAAATATAGGGATGATGGCTACACAGTTTGGAAAGAAAAGGGAGTAAAGACATCCTATTAACTATATGACATTCTCATGCTCATGTGATATCGTATATCAAACAATGTGAACTATTGGAGATCAAAGTACAGAATATTCAAGGAAAACGTGGTTCCGAGAACTATGGAACGTTTTTCTTAACTCATCTTCATAAGATATATATAAAAATGGACTTACGTAGTTGGGAGTCTTTATGGAAGGTTCTTGTTACTATTGGGGTCGGAAATCTTTTCCTGTTCTTTATTATTGTATTCGTAGTCACAATAAACAATTCTATACTCGTTTGGATCTTGATTGCTATTGAGTCCGGATGTTACCTGGGTGTTTTGATTGTACGCCGGCATATTCGTCGACTTCTACGGTAGGCAAATTTTCTGATAGATCTATCTTGTAAGGAGAATCTATCGAATTATTTCGAGCGGATATTAAAAGCCCAGCTACACTTTAACACTTAAAGATGTCTTTATTGAGGCTGTCAGCTTATGAACCAGCTGCGGAGTAGAAGTAATATAACAAATTATTATAGTAATCGAATCCATAATTATGGAAATAGTTCAAATTTGACGGTATTTGCACTTAAAACACACAACATCAAATGTCTCAACATATCCACTAATACCTTCAGAACCTTCAGACGCTTCAGTCATAGAATCAGAAATATCTTGATAAAGAGAACATGTCAGAATATTATTATAACGCATTCAATTGTCGCAGCGGAGTCGAGATCATCTTATTTCGAGGTAGGTCCTGAAGTATTGGAATAAAGATCATCATAGTTCCTTCCAAGTCGCAAATCAAACCCACAGCTACTTGTCCATTTGTATCGATGCAATTGAATATTTTGATACAACTTATCTTCTTTATTTGGAGTCTAATTTTAGAGGCTAAAAATAAAAAAAAGAAAGAGAAAATAATAATGGTGTTGTTTTGTTGCTTATAGCTCCTCTTATTATTATAGAAAGCGATAGACAATTGGACAGTTGACTACTATACCAGATGAGCCAAATGGGCTACCCATTGGACCAGTAATCCAACCTTTTTCAACAAATCCTAGTATTGTGAATTCATCTAGCATTCTGGAGCGGTAGCCATTATTGATAGCTTCTTGCGTCCACTGTCCTATATTCAGATCCCAAATGGGGCTATAATCAGTTGCAATTGTGGGTATACCTCCTAGAACATTTAAAGGCATAAGACCATCAATTAATGCACTGTTAAATCCCTGTCTTTGGGGGTTGCCTTTACCCGTTGGACCATTTATAAAAGCAAATAGTCTTTCAACTGCACTAAATGCACTATCATCATGTCCTGTTTGTATAAATCCTAACCTTGGTGCAAATGTGACATCTTCCATGGCAGCTGCAAGTGGATTATTTGAATCTGTGCTTAAATATAGTACGGGACGAGCAAAGCTAAAGCCTGGTGTTAATTTGATAGTTACTGTATTATCTTTAGGACAAATCTTTACAACCTTGTCATGTACGATGCTATAATCTGGGTTACCGTTACAAAATGCATTCAATGTTTTTGCATCAACGTTAGAAGCCACGACAGGTGCATTATAAATATGGTTGCCTGCATTTACTATTCTTACCAGTGGGCTATAGCTACCATCACCAACAGATCCTGCTTGAAAAGCCTTGGGTGGAAATGCATTAGGTGGGGCATTAGGAGTTAATACGTGATTAGGTTTGAAGTCTACAATACCTCCATCAAATGTCAAAGTGGTATTCTTCTCTATTGTAGCATTACGTGCTCCAACTGAAGAATAGGTTAACTTTGGTGACCAATTAAGACCAAGTTGATCTGCGTTACCTTTGTCATCAGTATCAGTAAGTATATACCAGACCTTCTGTGTTGTAGTAGTTGCACTACCGCTATGTATTCTTACTTGTCCTTGGTAAAGAGGTAGAGTAATAGTACCGGCATTCAGATCGACCTTGCCCGCCTTTAGCAACTGGTATGGACCTATCAATTCAGGTTGAACCATTGATGGAGATGGTCCAAAATATGTAAGTGGTACTGCAGCTCCTATTGATGGAGGAGCTGGTGCTACATCAAGTGCATATGCTGTTGATGATGTTGACGATGGTAAGATGACAGTTAGGATGAACAAAAAGATAAATCCCAATGCTGATATCATAGCCGTTTTCTTTTGTAGAGAACTTTTTAAGATCCTCATCATATGCGTTCGTCAGTTCCGAAATTATTAAGGATTCCTCCAAATTAGATCCATATATATTCCAATTTATATCGATATAGGGGTTTTAAGGAATACTTCGAAATACAGTTATGAAAAAGCTTAATAATTTCTTGTAGAGAAGCATGGTTTAATGTTAAAGAGACAGAAGACAGTGGTAGTAGCCGGTATCGTGATTTCAGCTATGTTGTTTTTTGCATGCTTTGCAGCCCTCTTAAGCCTAGGCCAAATTTCTATAAAAGCATCAGCACAAAATATGACAGGAAGTAAAATGACTAGTGCTAGTGGTAGTGGAAATGCATCTATGAAGATGGCCAACAAGACGGCTGCAAATTCTGACGTTTTGATGACTAAAGTACGCAATATGGGAATAACAAACAGCACGACTGCTGCTGGCAGTAATAAGACAAATCAGACATCTGACTAATACAAAAGAGACTCTAGCAGAAATACATGATAATACTGAGATCAAAATAATAACTATCTATATTTTGTTCTTATTTTTTATAAGATATAATGCCTTAGTTATTTCAATCTTTTAAGATGTGTGGATCGGCAAAACATGTGACAAAGACAGAACAAGTATTCATTTTTTATTACATGTATACCAAATGGACAGTACATGGATATTTGCTACAGATAACAACTCAAATTTATAACACCATAGCGAAAAAACTATCTGACTTGCTTCACACGATAGTAATAGTTATGGAAAGGGAGCGAATAATCACAATTGCAATAATGTTGGGATTGTTCGGTGGTCTTGTTGGTGGACCTATAGCTAGTTTGGCATACTATTACGCTTCACCGCAAGATCGGTTTAGATTATTCATAATTCCAGAATTTATCGGCTTTGCTTGTTTGGGCTTGATGGTTTATTATCGAAAGTCAAGGAAAAAAGGAGTAAAAGATGACTAAAGCATAACCCCCCTATTTCTTAGTGGTGGAGGCAGCAGCGATAGCGAAAGCGGTAGTGGTGGTGGTTCTAGCGGTAGTGGAAGCGGATAGCGGCAGTAGTAATGGGAACTAAGTAATGCAAATTCATTAAGATGGTAAGAAATTTCCTTTGAACTTGTACTATGCTTATCGCATAGACAATGGTTTTGGAATGGATTTTGATCCTTTAACAGGAAACTTATGATATGGATTCTACAAGGAATACGTCATTTCGGTAACTATTATTTATACAAATTAAACAATCCAGAATGTAGAGAATTGATTGATAAGATCATCAGCCGATATGGTCTAAATATTGGACTGGATATACCTCAAAGAATATACATCGTAGATGATAATTTTGTCGTTAATAAAATTAAAGAGCTAATGGCAATTCAGGGTGAGATAGGTTTAACTGTGAAGGTTTGGTTTTTTTCCAGGGCTGAGAGTAATACTGAAATATGTATGCCCAATCTTCTTTGCTCTTGCAAATAGGTACTCACAATCTCCAAATCAGATTATAATGCCAGGATTCTTAGCAAGAATGTAGTCGGAGAACTCCTGTATTGCTAACTACTAATACATTAAATAAGATAATTTTATTGATACGACAATAGTTAACAATATTGTCATTTTAATGAAATTCCCCAAGAATTATGGAATTATATAATGAAGCAGTGCATTCGTTACCCTGAAATGGCCTATGATATTTGTTCATTTCTTGCAGAACGTTATCCTAAACATGGTATTTTTTATTTACAAGCATATGCCAGATTATAGTCATCATCTTGTTTGCTACATATATTATTGCAACATGGTGACCATGTCTTTTAGCTAGTCGTAGATAGAATCTTCTTAACCTATCGTCTTTCTTTGCTGCTGTATTTGCTGCCTGAATTAGTATCCACCTTATCTTTTTGTTCCCATCTTTCATTTTTCCCATGTATAGGGAATTCCCTGATTGATGAGTCGATGGACATAATCCAGCCCACCATACTAGTTTCTGGTGTACTGAAACGTGTTATATCTCCAATTTCTGATGCTATCATCATTGCGTACAAATAATCTACTCCTGTAATGCTCATCAGTATTTTGACTGATTCATTTTTCGATGCTTGATAGCTTATCTTTAATTCAGTATTTTTTATTTCAGTGTTTAGAAACTCTATCTGCATTGGAATTCACGCAATAGAATCTGATCGTTATGAGTCAGTTTTAGACTCCTTAACCATCTTGTTCATCATAATCACATTTTACATCATATTTGTCAAGCAAAGAATGTACTCTATTCATTACTCTTGTTCTATCCTGTACAAGGTTTGTTCTTAGTCTTAGAAGAGATCTATCTTCTCTACAACACGCACGCGTCATAAGAGACTGAAACATCTTCCAATAATAATTAGAAGAATTCCAGATTAGTTTTCAGCCTCAATCCCAAAAGCGTGGTTAATAGCTCAACCATTACTATAGTAACATTGGTTGCAAATATTGTTTGTGCTTAATAGTTGAAAATCCATACGTTACCGCCTAAATGGATCGCAGTAAGTTACTCACATACTGTCAGGCTCTTAGTACCAGGGGTTGAAGATGAAGACGTTACACCTCTTCTTTTAGGGACCGGGTGGGCCTTGTGGTGTTGGCACTGCTGAGGTTGTATTTCCTTTCATCGTGCCACCTGTAGTATTACCTGCCATTGTCTTACCACTACTAGTTTGGTTACCCGGCATCATCGTCTGTGCCCATGCTGACATAGTACTAAACTTCATTGCTGCTACTACGGTTACTACCAATATGGCTGCTACAATCGTGACTCCTAGCTCGGAGGTTATTTTCATCGCATACACAATATGAAGCATTTATTTAAAGATTGTTACAAGGATATTGGCACCGTTAACTTAGCACCACCTCCTTATGTTATCAAATCTGGTTCTGGATTTGACAATGCTGTTATTGTGCATGAAGACAATTAGAATTAGCCATTTGTGATAATAATAATCAAATACGCTCCATTGATACATACATATATTATCGCGATAGGTTTGTTAACATCTCCATCAGTATCATGGTTTTGATCAGCAATATTGTTAATATTATAAGTGAAGTGTCTGTATTTATGTCGTTATTTGTTCATTACATAACCTAGATTTGGAAATAGTTAAAGCTTAGCAAAAGAGATATTCTCATTCTATGAGTCATCCTTCCAAACTCGAACGTACCATAGTACAGAAGAACAAATTAAAGTCATTTATGAGGAACACGAATAACAAAAAGGAATACCGCAGGTTACTGGCTATACTCCAAAAAGAGAGCATAAGCAGTCATTCTAGACTAATAGGAGTTTGATAAAATCATTGGCTGAAGAAATAACTGGCCCATACGAAGATAGAATAAAAAGCATTAACGTGACGATCTACAAGATGCTATTGATAATCTCAATCAGAGCCTAAATACAAATACATCAATAGCCAAGATATTAAAAGTAGTGTACAATTGTCCGTGTCCGATGAAGTGCATTAATGATATTAAGAATCCAAATTATGATAACATCGATCCTGTGTATATTGACCATATCAGCATATCCCCTAGATGGCATTTTGAAGCTAGTAGCGATATTATTGTAAAGCAATTAGATGGATAGCATATTAGACGCAGTCTCTATATTTGCATATTTCGCGAATTATATTGTAATTTTTTTATTTTTAATACAGAAAAACTTTATAACAATAAGAATGTTACTAAAAACTGATTAGAAAAAATGAATAGTAACAAAAAAGCAATGAATAGTAACAAAAAAGCAATCATAGCAGCGGCAGCCATTATGGCAGTAATTGCATCTGCTTCTATGATTCTTGGAATACAAACACAAAAGTCGCAGCACGCGCTAGCCCAAACTAGCAACAGAACTGCAGCATCAGCATCAGGAGCTATCACTATGCTTCCAATGACCAAGCCTGTAATGGTCACTCCAAGCCAAACGACAAAGAAGGAGTTCTGGATAAATACAGTACACTTTGATGGGATAACAAGCTTACATGCTGCAGTAGCAAATCCCTTGAGTGCACAGAATACTCCTCTACATCCGGCAGAGAATCCACCTGCAAATTCGACTGTACCAAGTGGAGGAGGATTCAGGATAGTACTACCCAATAAAGTAGGAGCCTGGGACTTTAGGTCATTTACATTCGCTCCAGATCAAATAATCGTTAACCAAGGTGACGAAGTTACGCTCCATTTCGTAGGCGTACAAGGCGTACATCATCTCATAACGGTCGATGGAGTAGGGACATTTCCTCTTAACAGAGGAGAAATCCACACTGTATCTTTCATAGCAAACAGTCCAGGAACCATAACCTTCTTGTGTAGCGTACACCTACCAAACATGATTGGCCAAATATTGGTGCTACCAAAGTCAGCATGAATATGACACTACCAATAACAAATGATATTCATTATGTATACGCGTATATGATATAATGAATGTCTTCCCGCACTTTTTGTGCAACAACACTTCATTTGCTATCCTGTCGTTATTACCTATATTAGCAGTATTTTTTGTCTCAGAGGAGAAAATATACATGAACAAGTCCGTAGTTCGTAGATTATGAAGCGTATATAGCTATAACATTAGATAAAGGTAGTGTTGGATATGATGCATTCTAAAAAAATTACATTTTACGGAATCTTAGCAATCGCAATAATAGTAATACTAACAGGAACATATACTACCCTGTTTAGATCTCCTAGCAATAATAAGCCAGCTATGCAGTCTGTACAACTTGTTGCAAATTCAAACGCTTCTTCCATTGAGCAATTTAAGAATCAATTTTGCGGCCTGAATTCAAATTCAAATTCTAATAACTACATAACCGAGTACAGACTACCACATACTTGCGAAATGCCTTTAGGAATAGCAGTTGACAGTAAAGCCGGTAAAGTATGGTATGTATCTACAAAACAGGGCATACTTGGCGATTATAATTTAATTACAAAAAAATTTGACAAAGAGATAAGTATCCCAGTTTGGAATCCGAGGCAAAATCCTATCGACTTTTCGAATGTATGGTCTGTTAAAATTGATCCAAAGGGTGGTGTTTGGTTTACTGATGAGAAACAAAACACGATTTGGAGGTATAGTAATAAATCTCTTGGCTTTGATATGTACAAAATTCCTGAAAGATCACCAGTATTTGGAACTATATCACCCGTATCTTTAGATTTTGATTCAAAAGGGAATCTGTATTTTGTGGGTATACATTCATCTGCGTTATGGTTTGGAAACGTCACTCAGATGAAGAATAACACTTCAGATGGGATAATAAAGATTCCAATGCCTATGAATAGCTTCAAAGGCATCGACCCAAAACATATTAGTATTGGTTCATTAGCAGTTGATAACAAAAGGAACGTAATATGGATTTCTGTATCAGCTTTTGCATCTGAAGGAGAGATTTTACGCTACAATATTAGTTCAAGAACTTTTGGTACCTTTGTTTTACCTGAACAATTGAGCTTTCCTGTAGGTCTTGCAGTTGATGATAGTAACGGTAATCTATGGGCAAGTGACCATGGGACCAGCATATTTTACATGTTAGATACCAAAAGTCACAATGTAACAATGTTCTCAACATCTAATGCCTCACCCAAGATATATGGTCTGAATAAATCAAGTAGCCTTCCAGAGGATGCTTATACTCTTCCATACTGGATGGAAAAAGCACCTGATGATGGATCGATATGGTTCAACGAGCATCAGGGTAACAAGATAGCAAGATTTGATTCTGTAAACAATACTTTGTACGAATATTGGATTCCCACACAGAATAGATTATGGGGGGATTGTCCTGCAAGCAGTAAGACGTGTGGAATAGCAAATGTTCTACAATTCTCAAGAGGTGAAAATGGCCAGACGTGGTTTACTGAATTGTCAGAAAATAAATTAGGTAGCATAATATCTCCATCAGCCTACAACAATAATGTTAACTATCAGTTGCCCTTTTCTGTTTCAGCTTCGCCAAAAGAGCTAACAATTAAAAGAGGCCAGAGTGTGGAAATTAAGGTTAATATTTCTAGAACTAAAGTGTCTTCAACTACTCCATTGAACATGGATATTAATATGGTATCATCAGGGACATTTACACCCTCTGGCGATCTTGGTAATTCCACAGGATCTTTTAGTGAACAATCCTTTTCACTAGAACCGATGAGCACAAAAGAAATTTCATTTATCTTCACTCCATCCGTAGATTTGGAAAGAGGGGACTATACGTTAATGCTTGGTCCACAAAATGATGCGATAACTATTATGAAAGCAGTCAAAGTGCATATTGTTGATTAATGGAAAGTGGTTGATGAATCTCAGTCTTCTTTGCTTCGGTGACCAGATTAGATCAAAGCTCTGCGGCTTTCGATGAGGTCACTCCTGAGAAACTATCTGCTTGCAAACGTCAGTTAGAATATTTATATTAATTGGTAATGTTACTTGGGAGTTCAGAATGATTTTCCTACCACTGTAAAGTATGTACTGCCATTTAGAAAGAAACGGAAAGGGAAAAGCCGCGAATATCGTCATATATTTCCAATATTCTAATCCGGCTTTGTAGAAACCATGCTATGTAGTCAAAGGTTTGTAGGAGTATAATAATATCAATGATTTATTGAAAGAATCAAAATATGTTAGACTGGCTGATACCATATTCCGACACAAAAGCTATCGTATGTTTGTCGAGTGGTTGTTAGAAGCTTATTACCTCAGGATGTTTATGCAGTTATCAAATATTCCACATCATGCTATCCTTCAGAAGTTTGCTATCGGAGTAAATGGTACTATACTAGTTAGCATAAGTTTTCTAACTCTTTCCAACTAGATAATTTCTCATATTCAGGTTGAAATGTTTTGTTCTGAAATATCCACTTATTTTCTTCCTAAAATTTGTAAATGAGTGATAGTATGTTAGTACCAGCAGATCTTTTTTGGATATGTTCCAAGATTCTTCGAGTACCATAAACTCCGGTGATGCTGTCGGTAACCAAACTGGTATAAGGTTATCATTGTTTTTTTCAAGGTACTGTCTAACTCTATGTGATTTGTAATGTTGTGATGCTTTATCTAGAAATAGGTAACATTTTGGGAATTTAGTGCAGCTGTTTTAGAAATTCATAAAATGTATTCTCATCAAATCTATCATATTGGCGGAAGAGATGTTTTCTATCCAGACCTATAGCTCCAAATATACAGAAATGTCTGTGTGAACCTGTTAGAGTAATTATGGGTCTAGAATTTTCCATAATCCACACCTTTCTTACAAGAGAATCAAAGAAGAAAAATGATTCATCTAGTGATACTGCTGTAACTCATTGATGGAGATTGTCTAGTATTTCCTGTGCTCTTTTTTGAACCGTTCTTTCTCTTCTTTAGATGCCGTATTGACATGTACCTTTCTAGGTATTTTTTGTTTGAATCCCCATTTATGAAGTAATCTGTATATGTGAGTATAATGGTATTGGATTCCAGACTCCTCTACTATCACATCATTGACTTGTTTTGTACTCCATCCTTGCTTACTTTCTGTTAGTTTCTTATCTTATCTTATGAACTATTTCTAAAGGAAGATGTGGTGTTCTTCCAGATTTTGGTTTATCCTTTAATCCTTCTATACCTCTTTTGTTATATGTGTCAAGCCAATATGAGGTCCAAGGCTTACTTCTATGGAGTTCTTGTGCTACATGAGCAGGTACTTCTCCATCAACTTCTACTCTCAGAGAAAGCAACAATCTCTCCTTCATCTTAGGATTAGATTCTCTTCTGTATAGCTGTGCTAATTCTCTTTTTGATACAGTCAAACAAATCTAACAATGTGATGTAGCAAATAGCTTTTCCTATCTATAACATAGTACAAGATAGTCAAAAATTAGTTAGAGAACATATGCTAAGTGGTATAGAATCTGGGACGCTTTCACATATACCTTGCAAGAGTAACTTGTCGCTTTGTATCATTAATATTATGATGATTATTCTTGCTTGTTTTGATATGTCTTTCTTCGAGGAATTCTGGAAAATCAAATAACATTCCTTTTTCCAGGACTTTGCCTTTTAAATGCTGAAGTACCTTGCTTGAATAGCATACACTTGCTGCAATATTATAGCATGGCTTCAATGGTTCTGTAAACTTGTAAATTGTTTTTCTGTAAATATCAAGCCCATTATCTACGCCAAGAAGCTTTAATATTATTTGCATTCTTTCCCATATGTCTACTCTTAATCTTAAAAATGCACCAAAGACGTAGTCAACACCAGATCTATTGCAACTATCAACTATTGACTCTATATCTTCTTCTGAATCTGTAATAAGAGGCAAAATAGGATCAACATTTACACCGCAGCGTATACCAGAGCGTGTGAATTTCCTTATTGCTGAAAACATAGAGTTTGCTGGAGGAGTTCCAGGTTCTATCACACGTCTGATTTTCTCACTGCAAGTAGTTACAGACCAAACCAAAAAGCAATTGTTCTTATATCTTTTGTGTAACTCCAAGTCTCTTGATATTATGGTTGATTTTGTGAAAATATAATATGGAACATTATATTTTTGTAATACTTCAACACATTTCCGCGTCAAACCATACCTTATCTCTGCTGGCTGGTAAGGATCAGTGGCAGACGAGACCATCACTGGTTTTATGGTTTTAGATTTCCAAGACTTTAACTGATTTTCTAATACTTCTGGAGCATTACTTTTGGCATAAATTTTGTCATAGAATTGTGGAGACCATTCATAAGTTGCGTAACAATATCCACATCTATGCTGGCATCCTTGATATGGATTGACTGTGAGGCCTTTATATCCTTTAACTATGAATGGATGAATCATAGATTTGGAATCTTTTGTTACAATGTCGGGCGCCCTATTACAATACCATGTATCCATAGTGATGTCTGAATATCGGTATGCCTTGTCTTAGTTAATTAAGGCTGAAACCCATCAGCAGGAGGGAGGGGAGGAGCAGGAGCTATATATTGTATGTACAAGTATCTATTGAACACACGAATCTAAAGTGCATTAATAATATATATTATATAATACATGCTTGGCTCTTTAGAGTCTATCTGTTAATCTCATGCAGATAATGAAAATTTGCTTAAACATATTATATTTAACTGCCACTAAGTCTTAAAGAAGTTATGTTTTATAACGTAGTTAAGCTGCACTTATAGTATTCTATAGGACTTGCGTGGTAGACGATAGAGACATTCTTGTAAGATAGTTACAATCCCTCGACACCGTTTAATAGACATCATATTCAACATATCCCTCTGCTATGCTTCTATCAGTTTTGTGATTTGTGGCCGACTTTAGAATTTCTGGCTGCAGATGGAGCAATTCGTAATTTCACTTTAGAACAAAATTTCACCTTCTTATTTAATCTAAGGCCGTAGTAACAATTCGTTGCTTTTTAAACTGTATTATTATTA
>JAFAQB010000157.1 GCA_019246625.1 Nitrososphaeraceae archaeon | reverse complement strand
GCTTAGACGATATGATCATGTTTCCGATATAGTCTCAGGACTAGTAAATTTCAGAATAATGCGAACTAATGGCATGGTTCTGTAGAAAGAGTGTAAGACTGACCATCCTGAAGAGATTTTCCTTTGTAATTACGCAATAGATCTAATGAATCATTGTCTATTTTATACAATGAGCGCACACATATCATGAGTATAGATAATACTGTGATTCAAGGTATGTGATTGACTAGCATATGTCATTATTGTTATGTGCTTATTATGAACTGTCATAGCATCACTGTTCCTTATAGTCTGTTTATACGATTGAATAACACTTGAGCAAATCTATTGAATTTTAGAATTTGATTTCAATATTCATGATCTATATTCTCAGACTATGAAGGAGTTACGATAGAATATTTAACAAGGAATCTTGCAAAGTATGTGGAAATCACTTGACTGCTCCATCCTAAAGATCCGATCCAATTATACAATTGGATCCTGTATTATACAATCATTTTTCTTAATGTTTTCTATAGCTAAAAATGTTTATGATATTATGGGCTAGCATGTTAAGCGGTCGTCTCTTGTCATTGTCCTATAACTGGATTTTTAACTAAAAATATGCTATCATGTTATACGTTGTGTTAGTCTATTTGCCATTGGTAACATTATTTATAAATTGTCTTGCTTTCTCCGTTATGTTTCTTATCGCAGGATTACTAGGTGTTATTCCCAACTTTTTTGCACCTTTGAAAACTCCTGAAATAAATGCCTGCCATCCGATTCCAATAATAGCTAAAATAATTATAGCAATTACTATCCATGTTATTAAACTCATAACGATACTAGAAGAATTTCGTGTATTTTATAATTTCTAGACCTAACGAAATAGCGTCAATCAAAACTCATGCATGAAATATGTGATTGAATAATATATATAGATGTTCGATAACTCTGATACAAACTTTATTAAATATAACATTCATCTGTATGCCTATGAGCAACAAAAAATATGACGTTAGCTATCTAGCTGGACTATCTGCCATTGCTTTGGCCTTGGCATTTATGATAGTACAGTGGAACAATAGTGTTCTAGCTCAACAAACCAGCAGCACTGGCGGTAGCAGTAGTAATAAGACTATTACTATGACCCTGACTCCAAATAAACAACAGCAAAATCCATTTTCTATGAGTAGCAGCTCACAAAACTGGACAGGATCTATATCACTATTCAGTCCTATAATAGATGCATTTAAGTCAAAAATACATACCACTCTAAATGAGGCTACTACAAATGCATTAAAAGCAGTAGCAGGAGGTTCGAATTCTTCTGCAGTTGCGGCGTTTATCCATCCTGAGGGAGGATTCTTAGTCTATGATGTATACATTCTAGATTCAAGCAACAACATCCATAGAGTTATAATAGATCCTGGGAACGGAAAAATATTGTCTAACCAACGGATGTCTCTAATAGATATGATGACTATGGTACATCATCCTATGGGAATGATGATGGGAGGACCTGATATGATGATGCAACATGGTATGATGGGAAGTCCTAGCATGGGAATGATGGGAAGTCCTAGCATGGGAATGATGGATCCTCCTCAAGGTATGATGATGGGTACTCAAAATTATCATTGGCCCTAAATAGGAAGTTAAACAAGACTGAGGCAGTCAGTTACCCCCTTTTTTAATTTAGCAGTTAATACCAGGTCGGTTCTTTTTGCCAATAATTGTTCAGCATAGTTGTACAGATGGTTGACAGACAATTATTTAATATGAGATATTTATGTAAAGATTAGTATACAACTTAACTGGTTATTACCCAACTCATGATATGCTAAAAGCAGCTCTCAATGTTGAGTCTATTAAAGTTGGCAGGAATGCATCTAAATAGAATGCTACAAAAATACCTCAGCAATAGTAGTTTTCAGCGCACTTATAGGTGTTGTATTTACAGGAGCGATGTTTGTATACGGCAGCAATGACAAAAATAACAATGACCCAAGGAACCAATCTTGTTATAACGCGGGCTTTGCTGACGGACGGCAATATAATCCATAGAGTCAAAAGACGTTCAAGCATTGTGATATCAATCGTAGAGCTTATTACGAAGGAATTTTTGTCAGGTTGCATATCAGGAAAAGGGAAAGATTACTTTTCATGTCAAAAGTTGCCTAATGTACCTGTTGGTGGCGGCGGAGGCTTTGGCGGCTTTGGCGGCTGCGTCAGCAATGGTCAAGGCGGCTGGAGGTCGGCAAGGGCAATTTGAGAATACTATTCGTGAAATTCATGTATTAACTGTGCTGTGCGTGTCAAGTTCTGCAAGGCAGCGGAACTTCCTTTCAAAACAATAAATCAGTAAAAAAAGAAGATGGGTACAAAGTTGGGGAAAAAAGATCCACCATTATTTATTTTAATAAAAATCTTCTATTAATGCAGATTAGTGGTCTTTACGGATACAACCAATATATTTAATTTGAATATTTTAAATTATGCTTCGGCATTGTAAAGTGAGAATTATTTTCATAGGAGCAGGATATCTTTTATATCGCAATCCCTTTTCCACTAGCGTGTTGATTAAATCACTTTTTGTGCTAGTAAGTAGATGACACTGACCATATTCATTTGATTCAATAGATTTGTTTGTGTTGATTGGTTTAAATTAGAATTTCGCAATCATACATTGTATGCCTGCGCGGCTAGGGGAGAAGGCTCCAAACCTATTTGTTTCACAATGGATACAAGGAAGGCCTACTAACATAGATAAGGAAAAGGGAAACGTAGTGCTTGTTGAGGTATTCCAGGTGAACTGCCCTGGGTGTTTTATATACGGAATTCCTGCTGCAATAGAAATGCATAAGAAATATTACCATGAAGGTCTAAGGGTATTAGGACTGGCAACTGCTTTCGAAGACTATGACAAGAATACTGTAGATAACCTCAAGCTTCTGCTAACTACTGGCGAGGTCATTGGAGAAACAAAGAAGCTCTTAACAGAATATGGTCAGTTGCAACCAGGAAACAAACTACCTTACAATATTCCATTCGCAGTGGGAATGGATACCTTATTGAAGTTTGGCTCTTTGACTGATGACAAGATCATGGATTTTATTGAAGCTAATGTTTCAGATTTCAAAGCTTATAGTGAAAAGGACCGTCAGTCAACTTATGAGAGAGTGAAACAGTACTTGAAACTAAGACAATTTTCAGCAAAGACTTTTGATGAATACGGCCTGCGTGGTACACCATCAGCTATTCTGATTGACAAGAATGGGATATTGCAGCATAGTACTTTCGGTTCAGATAGGTCTCTGGAAGGAGCGATTAAATACTTGTTGGATCAGTAATTAGAAATATTACTTGGCGAATAGCATTTACATCAAATATTACAACTCCAGAATATGCCTCTGATATTATTAGTCGATGGAAGTTATACGATGACCAATCTTGTAACCAACTATTGCTCCGACCATACCCATTGCAATAGCAGGGCCAATTATTAAAGGATATATCTTGCTAATCATTCCGAAGTATATCGATGACGTAAGACTAGGCCAGACAGGTTGTTTTGTAAATACCTCATTGTAAATATGAGTTATCAGAGGATATTGAATCATCAAGAAGATTGATCCCACGATGGCCCCAGCGAAACAGATCGAATAGAACTTGTTGTCTAAAACGGATAATAATGTATCGGCTATTATGATCGGTATTATGTTAACTAGATAAAATGGAAGCGTCAGGATTAAAGATTCATTTGGTATGATGACTGTTATTATATTTATCATAAGATAAATAGCCCCTATAACAGATAAGATACCAAATCTCTTTGTTCCCAACCTAAACGAGAGGCATAAAATAAGCGATATTAAAAATGGATACGCTATGGTGGCTAAAACTGCTGCTACAGATGCGTCTGGATTGAAATGAAAGTATTGCGTGTTTGAGAATGGAAGGCTAAACATGCCGATTAGGCCATCAAGAGAGATCCACACAGGCATGACACTTATGATAGTCAAGATATGAGAAATTTGCTTTCTTTGTCTTGTCCTCATAAGATCGCTCTCGCCTCCTTCTTTGTCACGACTGCCGGCATCACGATTAATACATAAATTTATTCCCAACATAGATCCAGTGCTGCTTGCTATCATACCGGTTAGAAGTATAAAGTGTGGTGGACTTAGCAGTCCATCTAAACCGAACGCAGAATGCCATGAAAAATCAATAGGACCAGCAACAACTAGCATTGCAATTCCACTCAATACCAGTATTATGGATATTTTTGGTTTAGTATAATAATGCTGACCAGCCGAAGAGTGCTGCCGCCAACCTTGAAACATGACAGCAGAGCCTAACATGGCTAATGCAACACCACTATACAATATAGCATGAGGAGCTGAAAAGAAGGTTTCTGGTTTGTTTAACAAATGGTTTGTAATATCCCAACTGCCTCCACTTGTAGACACACAAATCCCTATACTTACTAAAGTGCAGCCTATGAGGAACCTCATATGCAGATATAGATCTAAAATAGACCTTGCTGCTGATCTACTATGATTTTTAAAATCTTTTTTCTTTCTATTTGAGGTAGAATATTCCACTTTTTTGCCAAAGTGTTTCATGGCACAATTATATGGTTATATCTACTATTTATGATGAACTAGTATTCATATGCGTTAGTTAATCACGCTACTCTTAGAGAATAAACGCTGACGAATTCATTTTGAAAGTCTTTGATACCTCTGCGAGGATAATGAGCAAAGTCATTTAGATGTGGCAAGGCAATTGCCTTTAAAAATATTACAAATTTCCCTACTATCTCTGGACGTATTTGCAACTGCAAATGATGAATGACCGTAGAATGCCAAGGCCTACTAAAAAATTCTAAAGAGGCATATCTTGCATTAATAGGGCTTTCTTCTCCCACATAATCCGATCCAACTTTGTCACCCACTTTGATAAATACAGGCTTTTGGGTAAAGTCAGATCGTTTTATCCCTACAAGTCCATCCAAATGTGTCATGTTTGGAAAAGCAATTGAGATGATTTGAATATCTGCATTATCGCCAGCGTTTTCTGCTACTACATTAAAATCGAAGGTTTTTCCAAGATGTACTATCGACGGGTATATAGTGACATTACTAATCACAGGTATGGGTTTTAATTTAGGCAGTCCACGATACATATTCGGGAATATATATATTGAAAGAAGAAAATAAAAGGCTAAAGATATACCGACGCCGACAGCCAAAATAAAAGTTCTTGTATTACTGCTAAAAAAATGAATGGTCATTTCTATCTTGTATGTCTATCTTGGCAATATCATCGTTGGGTTAATTATGTTGTGCTAGAGAAGATCGGTTTCAATCCTGTCTCTCGACATGGTATGTGAGGCTCCAATTGGCCATATAACATGTGCTGCATCACCCTCCAAGAATACTTTACCAACATGGATTCGCTCAGCGACATTAGTCACAAGTTCACAGCATTTGCGTAAGTCTGGAAACCGAGACCTAACTGCACCAGAATAATTTATAGATGCACGAGCTTTAGTAGGTAATACGTACGATCCCGATGATTATGCAGGACGAACAGCTATTGAAAAACAACCACATGCAGTTTGGTTCTATCTTAACACTTTATTGGTAGTCATCTTCTATTGCCTAGCGCAGGAGCTGGAGATCATAAAACAAGCTAAAAATACTTTGAATGGGTATATTTTTCATGCTTAGAAAAATAGTGTCTTATAGGAGACATGGAAAATCAACTCTCAGTATTTTTACTGCAATCGTTATAGTAGCGATGATTTTCTCTTCATCTTTGTTTTCAATTCGTTCCTCTACAATACAATACTACTCCTATACATTCAGCGTACGCCCAAAATAGTAGTAATGCTAGTAAAGGCAACCCTCCTGGCCTTGATAATACAACTAATATAATAATTAACCGTAAAACCTACCCGATTAAATATAGTATTACTAATGGCAAAGTTCTTAGCATCGTTGCCGACCAATCAAATTCAAAAATTTCAGCATCAATTCAACCTTTTAAAAATGGAAAATTCACAATCGAACTTCCAAGAAAGATAATAGATTCCAAAGGTCAAGGTATAATCAGAAACATAGTGGATTCCAAATATATAGTACATATAAATGGACAAACATTTGGTGTATCCTACAATGAAATATTAAATAAGGCAAACGCAAGGACACTAGAAGTTAACTTTGGAAAAGGTGATAAAGTTATAGAAATTAAAGGTACTCACATGGGGAAATAACAATAAAGCTTATAATCGCAACAAAGCGTCAATGTGGGCAAATGGTATTAATTAACTGTTTGACCATGCATTCCAATAGCTGAGCTTTAGCTTTAGTTAAGTTACTAGCCGAAATATTTGGCTCAGTGCTCAAACAATATCGAGAATTAATTATAATTAATAGTAGGTATCTAAGTGACTACTACTGACTACTGTATATCATATTGGTAAAAATTATTCTCTAAATTATATATGGAGAGATAAACCTATTTCGCCATATTCACATAGACAATAGTGGCAAGTGCAGTCAGTGTGAGGTATAATAATTGCAGCAATAACTATTACCACCTAAGGCATATACAATAGCGTTGTAGATGTATGGTGCATACCTACTATTGCCATTCGTTAATTGTTTTCAAGGTTCTGTTAACATTCACGACCTAACGCTGTTGATGGCGGAAGTTCATAATGTAATTGCATCAATCCATTCTCATAAGGAATGGATTTTAGAAGTTTCATATTCACTTGCTTCTGAACATTTTTGAAAAGGGAAATACCTCTGGCAATAACTATCGGATGGATGGATAAAATGATTTCATCTACCAAGTTTGCATTTTAAAATATAGAAATGATATCTGAACCTCCTACAAGCCAAATGTCTTTATCCTGCGGTTGAATTGGATTTTTTCTTAAAATTTATTGTGTCGGCATAGATAAACTCTACATGCTGACTTTTTGTCTTTGCTTTGGGAATTTGACTCAATACGTAGCTCTTGTCCTTGTGTGGATTCAAGACTTGTTCATATGTTTTTCGATCCATGATAATAGTGTCTATTGATTCGTAGAAGTTTGAAAAGCAATAATCGCCATCCGAGCCTATTTAACTAATCATACTTATTATATAAGCGATACCATTGGTCATGGAAGTTGAGAAACAAGATGCAAAAAGGGCGTTTGCATATCATTCTCCAAAAACTGTACTCAAGTAGTTTGCTCAAATGAGGATCCTAGATTGAAATTTTGAACAAGGATGTGTATTTATCTACAGTAGACATGAAAGATTTTAGCTTGAATTGAATAATAGCCGTAATGGATTGGTTCTTGGATTAAACTAGGATCTTGTATCTTATTGTCACTTCATAGCTTTCATCTACTTGAAAAAGCGATTATATTCCCGAATTTTGATATGCGGAAGAATCTTTCTCTACAATATCCTTCTTCAAAGAAATCATTTGCTCTTCCTTTCTAGTCTTCAAGACAGTTATTAATTCTGTGTTTAAAATATGTGGAAGCTTGCGTATCTTATTTTCTACAATATCCAACATATGACCCAAATGCTTGGCACGAATTTTCAAGAACAAGTCAAATGAGTTATGCATTTCATGTATTTCTAATACTTCTTCTAGATTTAACAACTGATCAATAGTTTCTTCAGCTGCGAAAGCTGGATCAACATTTATTCCCATAAATCCAAGATGATCATACCCTAGAAGATCGTTATCTACAGAAATGGTAAACTTGCTAATAACACCTTCAGAAATTAACCTTCGAACTCTTACATGTACTGTTGCGTCAGATATTCCTATCTGTTTGGCTATTTCTACAAATGGTGTTGATGAATCTCTGCCCAAGATATCTATTATCTTGAGATCGATGTCATCGAGTTTCTCTTTCATGATTTTTTACAACCTGTGCAAATTCTGCTCTTACAATCAGCCAAAAACCCTGTCTCCTATGCTTTCCAATTTTATTTCTTTGAGCATTTCATTAGATGCTACTCCTTTGTAACAGAAGGCGCTACCCAAAAGATTGATTGCGTCATTGTGGATTATTACTTTACGTCTTGGAATGACCAATGGTATCGCTTATATAATAAGTATGATTAGTTAAATACTTTATCAGTAATGGTGATTGGTTCCATAAGAATTTCACAATAAATAGTCGACTTACAATATATTGAAAATCTATCTTACCATCATTATGTAATAAGTTAGAATAATGGTAATTGTTGTTATAGATTGTTATGTTAGCAGATGATTTTCCCGGAATATGTGATTCAAACATTTCTGATGGAGTCAAAATATGATCCCCTAAAACAGTTGGAAATTCGATGTTCTTAAATATGTATTTTGAAAATGTTGATGAGATATTTAATAAAGCTCAAAATGAAGGAGCCACCGCAGTTGTGCCTCTAATGGATACTTTTTGGGGAGATAGATACGGTCAGGTAAAAGATCCATTTGGTCATATTTGGGAAGTTGCAACTCATAAAAAAGATATGACAAAAGAAGAGATGGAGAGAGCAGCAAAAGAAGCTTTTGCAAAAATGTCTGTAGATTATAGTGCAAAATCATAGGGGACCAAATGTTTAGCAATCGGGGACTGAGTGATAGAACAAATAGTAAACGTCTTAATCTCAGAAGCTAATTTAACAATATTTCGTGCCCACTAGATTGCATATCTGATACTAAAATCTCTTACTGTATAGATGACTTAACCAATTTCATTATGTCATCAAACGAAGCATTTTTCATAAGAAAGGCATTAATTGTGCTATACTGATATTGATCCCTGTTATTAAATGCAGAACCTCCAATAATAACGGGCAATTTATTATTATACTTTGCTTGAATATGTTGAACAAGTCTTTCAGCTGATTTAATGTTCTCTACAAGAGTTATCGAGATAAAAATAATATCTGGTTGTAAATCACGTATATATTCTATAATATAGTCAGCAGGTATAGAAGTAGATATATTATATACGTTAAATCCTTCCTTTAAGATAAGTGATTCTATCATGTTACAAGCCAAACCGTGTAGCTCACCCTCAGGAGTACAGATTACAGCTTTGTATTTGGATGAAGCCCCGGGTATAGTAGTTTTGGTAGTCATTCGTTCATTTATTATCTTTATCAAGCTAATTGCAGTATTAGTTCCAGCATGCTCAGTTGCAACATCCAGTTGACCTTGCTGCCACAAGTCTCCAATCCTATACATTATAGGTTTTAACAGCTTGTCATAAAATTCTGTCAAGCCAAATAATCTTGAGTATTTTTCATAGATATCTACAAGACCAATGACATTGCAATCGGTTAATAGCGCAAACATTTCCTCTTGAATCTTGAAGACCAGTGTTTTCCTTTCCTCTTGATATGAGCTATATGCCGCGACAAAGGCTTGAATCTTTCTATCATCTCTGTATTCTTCTGGAATATCCTCAATTGTTATCTGCGATGCCTTACCTAGGTATTTTATGGTCTGTTGTCTTGACATATTCCTTTTGGGATCCCATACACTCTGTACTAGATACGCATAATCAATTCCTTTTACTTTTTTATTTCTGATATATACCATTTTTAACCAGGCATTTAACTTCTACTTGTTACCCTTCATAATATATTTAAATTAGTGGAAAACCGCTCGTTCGATGCCAAAATTGCCTCAAGCTATACATTTTTGCAATAAAAATTATGCTTTGCTACCGCATTATTTTAACTCATATAAATGCCCTATCTCTGCCATCCTCCCAGAAATAAAGCCAGCCAATGCACCATATATTAGATGAAATACAAGTGCGCCACCCAAGATAATGGGATACAGTCCCTTAAAATGACCAGCCATGTTATAGATATATTGATCAGGTGCTGAAAATGCAAAGGAATCAAGGCGCGGCTGTATTACAAACGTCGCAAGTGGAACAAATAAGACTATCAGTAATCCCATACCAACAATCATACCTCTACCAATTCCTTCTTTTGAGTTGTAAGGTGCTATCTTTGACCAGAATAGTGAAAGTTGTCCAACTACGTTGCCTGCAGCCGTTCCAGTTATAACATGCAATATGAACCTAACATACACGATTTTAAGATTTTCAAAAATAATCATCCTATGACTCCTTTGCAAGTTGCAAATCTCTCTCCTTGACCTTGGCTACTTGGGAGTTAAGAATGACCTTCCCACTGTAAAGTATGTACTGCCATTTAGAAAGAATAGGAAGAGAAGTGAACTCAAATGAAGAAGAGACACAATAGAAAACATTCAAAACTAAGGGTAGTAGTCGAACATACTGTGAGCAGGATCAAAAAATTTGGAATAATGGGTACTAAATTTAGGAACAGACTTGGAAGATATGATCAT
>JAFAQB010000207.1 GCA_019246625.1 Nitrososphaeraceae archaeon | reverse complement strand
CCAGCTCAAATCCTCTTCTGTGTATGCTCAAATCATATAGTTTATGATCATCATATCCAGAATCAGCTGCTGCCACGTAACATACTCCTTGTGGAAGAAGTGAGGATGTTATTATTGCAGAATACATTTGATTATCCTGTATATCAGCGAGTAAAATCTGCTGATAGAGGTACTATAAGAGAACCAGTACTTGATGTTATATGCAGCTTGTAGCCAAATATCCTGACTACAAAACATCTCATTATCACGGTTGGATGGTATAGACATAAGGCCTACCTCTTTTCTTGTTCCTAGACTCCGGCCAAGGTATCAGTCCTATCAAATATAGAGAATGCTAATTAAGATGGATTCTGAAGTAGATACAGCTAGTCTTCTTTGGGCGGATTTGATCGTTTTTCACCAAAACATTGACACCCAGAGGCTAGCTTTATACCAAATCATTAATGTAAATTGGCAAGACTATGAACAGGAAATTATGCCCCACTCAGATATCTGTATAAATAAATCCTTTATGGTTTAAAAAACCTTAGATCTTTGTTTTCCTAACCAAAACATTATCCTTGTCATTTTGCACTTCCAACCATTTATCGAGAATCTTCTTTTTGTTGTTTATATCATCATTGGCCACTTTGATGTATTCACTATCTATTTCAGTACCTATGTAGTCTATTCCTAACTTTAGACATGCCAAGGCAGTTGTTCCTATTCCCATAAATGGATCATAAACAAGCATATTTGGTTTCACCCCGTGTAGCTTTATGCAAAGATAAGGCAGTTTCATGGGAAACACTGCTGGATGTGGACGTCCTTCTTGAATAGTGAGATATGGGATAAACCATACGTTACCTCTGTCTCTTCTATCTTGTATTCCAGACTTCCATCTTCCTATATTTGATTTGTCCTGATATGGAACACCTATGTTTCGTTTTTTTATTTTCACATTACCAGTCTTGGTAAAGTGAAAAACATATTCCTGAAAGTCACTTAAAAAACGATCGCTAACTATGGGTTTGAAATGACCAACAGATATATGTGTGTTGTTATTTTCGTCGGCTTCTATGTCCTCATCAACAACAGTAGTGGGTAACACATTATCTTCATCTATGAGTTTAATCCGATTAAAGAGCGATTGCTTCTGCTGTAATGTATTCATTTTGCCAACATCCTCACCATGCAAATAAATCGATTTAATCCAGTGGATTGTGTTTTGTAGTTGATAACCTGCTTTCAAGAATTTTAAAACTACTTGAAAGGGTATCTCAGGATCAGATGGTCTTCCGCCTATATTGAGAAAAAATGAGCCCTGATCATCTAATATCTGAAGGCTGCTTTTAGCTACCTTAAAGAGCCAATCCAAATAATCACCTCTCTCTTTATCATCCTTGTAGAAGACATACCTTTTGTTTATGTTATATGGAGGTGATGTTACAATAACATCTACTCGTATGTCCTGAGATACAAGCTTATCCATGAAGGTTAAACAATCTTCCTGGTAGATGTTATTTCGATTGATCATCTATGTATAACCACCTTACAACCAACTAATAAAGAACATCTAATAAATCTCCTTTTCTCATTTTAGATAAAACTTCAAGAACAATCACTAAGTGCATTTTGAATAAGAGTAATCCATTTGTTTTCTCCCTCTACCTTTATCCCACTTACATCGGCAGGCATCTTTCCATCTACACATTCATGAAGTCGCATATAGTTATGATAGATCTGGTAACCTTTCAAAATCTGAGTGTCAACTTTCTTTAAAAGTTTAGATCCGATAGGGTTAAATCTATATTGAGTTCCTCAGCGATTTCGTATGTCTTGAGTCCTCTGGTTAGCAAAGTCCAAAGCTTTTGTCTCCTTTCGAAATAGCTGATCTATTATTTGCAGGCATATACTACATGTAGATATTGCATATAATCACGCACAAAGTTAAAGTGATAGTGCAAGATCCTCTGATAATATCATATCAAGGTGATTGTTGTTGTTTGATTGATTGATTGTAGACTAATCCAGCTGCTGTCGTCATCATTATTTACTTCTTTCCATTCTTATCAAAGAATTCATCTAACGCCTGTATTAACACGGCTGTAACACCAATATCATGGTTAAGTGCATATTGCTTTATCTTCTTAACAAGTGGCTTAGGTAAACGCCATGAGGTCTTTACAACATTATTACTACTATTATCGTCATCACTTTATATGATGCTGCTGCTGTTGTCAATAGTGCTTGAACTACACTATAGCTCCAGGTGAGGAGGTAGTAATATTTTGTATGGCAGTGTATTATCATTTACTAATGTTAATAACAACTTTTATCTATACTAATTGTGCAAATTTTATGTGCAGATGTGGATGTTTACCAGAAGAATATAAAACTAGCAAATTGCCCTACGAGTGTCTCAGTTGAAGGTTGGTTGGAACAATGTTGCTGTTGAAATGGTTATAGCTAATGAAACGATATTCAGTTCAACCAGTTTTGACAATATATACATAAGAAAACTTATTATATTTCATATTATATCATAGCTTTCTTTTACTTACTATAGGAAGCATCATCCATAATATAATCCAATTTGGGGATGATGCTGAAATGCTGCAGCTCACGCAAGATGAAATCCTTCGTCAAATGGCATAATAATAATGGAGTTAGAATTTCCCTTTGAATTTGCCATTAATTCCTTCACTTATACTGTATTCCTATGCCAATAGAGTTCATGGTAAACGCCACCACAGAAGAAAGGCTTGGTGTTGTTGAAATAGTTCTAAGTGTATTTTCATTTTTATTCTTTGGTGAAAATTATATCTTTTTAAGACAATACTATATTTATTCATACCATACATGTCATCATCATCATCTTCATCTGAAGAACAGAAGCATGAGATTGAAAAAATGGCGTCTGCTATTGAAGATTTGCTATATATGAAAGCTATAAAATTTGAGTACGTGTCACAAAGCGGTGAAAGAGCAATTCTGTCTACTCCGTTCTCGATTATTGTATCAAAATTAATGGCTGATGCAAAATCTTCTCCTCAAAAAAAATGACAACAATGAGATTATGAAATTGGTATATTACTCCCTTTTG
>JAFAQB010000206.1 GCA_019246625.1 Nitrososphaeraceae archaeon | reverse complement strand
CAACATATAGTTCTGGTTACAATCCGACAGTACGAAGGTAAGAGTTATTATAGAATGTTTGTGGATTGGTTGTTCGAGTAACAAGGTTTTTATCATATTATTAAAGTCGTTACCGGCAAAAACACTTCTTGGCGTCTTTGATTTGGTTGGTGGAAAGGGCAGACAGAACGGTTATATTATTATTATCGTACTGACGCAATTTATAATATTCACATTACACCTAGCGGAAGGTCCCAAGTTACGGTTAGGGATGTAATATCGACTTTAATCAAGGGTTGCGAAGTAAAAAAAGAAGGACATTTTATTAGACTGTCACCTTAGGTGCATATTTTAATAATAGGCTGTCAAAGAATTTATCGAATTTGTTGTTACTTATTATATCATCTGAGTAGATTCCAAGTGCTACAACCTTACCTTTCTGATAATTCAATTCATAGGTTCCGATTACGGGTTTTGTATGTATAATAAGGTGGTTTGGCATTACTGCATTATAATTCATTACAATTGTATCATTTTGATTGGTGACATACTGCTCTTCATGTGGTCTGTATTCGAACGGATCATTTGTAAATCTACTAACACATTGATAGCAAAGGTAGTTGCTACCCATCCATCCTGATGTCTCTTGTTTCCACCTTTCACCTACACTTTTCCATGCTGATTTACCATTGAATGCCCACCAATGACCTTTAACTAATGTTACTGTTTGCGTGTGTATATCATATTTTACTTCTGCAAAAAACACATTGCCATCAAGTATAATCAACGTACCGCCATTTGCTACAAATTGTTTTATATTGTTGTATTCTTTTTGAGTGACGTACTCTTGGTGGCCAAGTATCAAAACATCATATGCATTACTTTTATTATGATTTTTCATAAAAATAGAACCATTGTCAATGCTAGCATCAGTAAGAAGCGTAATATTGGACTTTGGAGCTATTGACTTTATATTATTGATAAGCTTTAGCATTGCAAAGTGGGCTACTGCTACATCTTGACTGCTTATTTTTCTTGATAATAAGTTAAGGTTACTTGTAACGTTTCTTCCTGCTGGTATATTGGCATATAATTTGTAAAACGTATAAAATGAATTGTCATAAGCAGCGGCAGTAAATGTAGGAGCGACAAGCGCAACATCAATGTTTTTGTTTAACATACGAGCGATATTATTATTATTATTATTTTCATGACTTGACTTTGGAGTGTCGCTCTTTGTATAGGTATAGTATCTATGATTTAGGGTTACTACAAGGGAAGATTTGGTTGAGTTATTACTTCCTCTGCCTCTTTGCACAATCAAAAATGAGGATCGAGCATTAGAAGATGATGACAATGATTTTAGTAGCGTTGTTGAGTTGTTATTATTATTCGCAGATATTCGTGATGTAATTGGAGGTTTTGCAAACCTCATATTCTTGAATTGATGTAAGGTTGCAGGCTCTGCAAATAATAGTCTATTTTTATTTAATAATAGCTGTGGAAGAGATAATACTATTGTAATTATGAGGATCACAATTATCATTGCAGGTGCTGTATATTTCGACATTTTCATATCTTATCTTGATTCCTCTCCTCCTCTTTTGTAGAGTTGTATGCATATATTACTAATACATTTCAGCAATTATAATGTATCGATAATACATAGCTATACAAAACATTACTATAGTTTAACCAACCACGTCTTGTTGTAACTTTGGTTATGCCCGAAGATCTTAGTTTATCACATATCCCATTACAAAACATAATTTGGTCAGCTGCTGGTATTTTTATAAAATATTATTATGCAATCAATAACGCCAAGATGCGATATATGACTACTATGGTTTTTATTCATTATCTCATATAGATGATGTTATATATTTTAAACGTAACCATTGTTACAAATAGAGAGTTTGCACATAAAAACATCATCTTCAATTAGATCTATTTCTAATGTTGCTTTTTTCTGGGTGAGAAAGTTTCATAAACTTATCCATTTGATCCTGACATTTTTGGAGTAATTTTTCAACTCTTATCGATGCGTCAGATTTTTCAACCCAGTCGAGTGATTGGACTTTGGTAAGCCATCTTCTTAAACCATCAAGGACTTCTTCCATCTCTTCAACTTCTTCTTGCATGGTCTTCTTCTCGTTAAGGTTCAACTTGATTTCATCTATAAATTCCTGACATTCTTCAAGAATTTCGTCGTATTGTTTGTCACGTTCAGCCCTAAACATATGCAGAATACTTTGCCGATCATTTTCGGTAATACCTTTACAATGGAAATTCATAAACTTACCATCTTTAGTTGCCATCTTCTCTATTGCCTCTAATCTTTTCCTATTATCATTATTATCTGGAATTAAACATATAGATAGCTGTGGATATAGTGCTCCCATACGCTTAAGTTCCCTCCAAAGTCGCACTTTCAATCTAGAAGGTTCTGAAGGTACGTTATAGGCTATTAATAACCAGGAAGAAGGCTTTTCAATAGTCATAAGTATCTCGTACTTTTATACCGTCAGTACCTAGATCAACTTTACGCTAGGGTACACCTTCTAATGCAGTTCTGTAGATAACAGCAGCTATATTCTGAATGTAACATTTGTTACGTTTTAATAGTATGAATTACTATAAAATAGATAGGTAACATTTTCATGAAAATAAGTGCTCTATTCTCAGATTACGATGGAACCTTATGCCCATGTTCTGTTAATCCTAATGAAGATACCATACCAGAAAGGCTAAATGATGTATTATTCGATATTTCAGAGAAGATACCTGTCTGTGTTTTATCTAGCAAAGATTTTGGTTTTCTTCATAAAAGAATAAAGTTTGCTAATATTCTTTCATGTATTTTAGGTATTGAAACTTTGCATCTAAAGAAGCATCTATATACTAAAATGACGTCAACTATGAAAAATGCAGAGACAACAACAGCTACAACTACTATTACAGATTGCAATAACTTTAGCTGTATTACAGATCATCAAACACAAGTACGTGACGATAGCATACTACAGCGCAATTCAAAAGTATTGAATTGTTTGGCAGATGACTTACAATTAAACTTTAGCGATGTCTCGATTGACCGAAAATATATTAGCAATAATGAAATCCTAGCAGGTATCACCATAGATTGGAGACATTTACAAGATTGGGAATCTTTTAAAAAGACATCTGAACCACTCTTAAAAAAAGCAATCGAGAAGCAACAAAAACTATCATTTAATGGAAATACTCTCTTTACCCAAACTTATGCCACACATCCTTTCATTGATGTATATGCAGTTAAATGTGATAAAGGCATGTCGTTTGATAATATTGCCTCTGAAATTTCCTATGTTAAAGGCAAAGGGGAGAAGAGAATGATAATGTATTTAGGTGATTCAGAGAATGACAATCCTGCATTTAGAAGAGCTGATGTTTCAATTGGAGTACTATCTGATGATAGATTGAATCCAAAATTAGACTGTGACTATACTGTTAGCTTTGATAATTTATCAACATTTTTGGAAAAGCTTTTGGATAATGATTTGGTATTTTCAGATGATCTTCTTCTAGATAATAATAATTAAATAATGACTTTTAGATTGCCAAACAACAAATCAATCTTAGGATGTTGACTTACCAGATGGATACTTTCCATTGTCGAACATTTTCTGCAAGATTATGGATACAACATCCTTGCATTTACAGATCCAGTATTGGTACTAGAGCTACAAGCAGATTCCTTATTATTGTCATTATCTATGACCAATTTGATTTTGTAATTCTGGTGGCTTCTTGCCGTTGTTGTTGCTGTTGTTGTTTCTCATTGCTCACCGGAAGGCTAAAGTGAAAAGTAGCTCCTTTTTCTTTGCCATCTTTGGCAGCATTGCTATTATTCTCAGCCCATATTCTACCCCCATGGGCCTCAACAATACTTTTAGATATAAATAACCCAAGACCAGTTCCTTGATAAGATTTTGCAGCAAACTTTGAAAAAAGACTAGGTAATAATTCTGAGTTTATCCCTTCACCAGTGTCCTCCACGCTTACAATAGCCTGACTATCTTTCTTTTCTACTGTTATAGATATAGTTCCTTCCTTTGTAAACTTGAAAGCATTGCTTAGCAGATTATATATTACTTGAGTCATTCTTCCTTTATCTGCTTCGACAAAAATGGGCCCTTCATGTTTTGAGTCTTTATAAACTGCTGTTAGATTAACGTCAATAGGAATTTGACCATAATCAGCCGCTGCAATTGATGATGTTGAGTCTCTTTTTCCTTTAAGCTGATTCTTACAATCCTCTATTATATCTGATATTAATTCATTTAGATTTAACTTTTCCTTTTGTAATGTAAAAGTTTGACTTTCAATTCTGCTGACATCTAATATATCATCTGCAAGTCTATGGAGCCTTTTTGCATTCCTTATTACAACATCTTGTAATTGGCAAAGCTCATTTTGTTCTTTTTCTTTTTCTCCTTTTTTGGCTGATAATATTATTCTATCCCGAATTAGTTGACTTAATCCTAAAATCGGTTGAATTGGTGTCCTTAATTCGTGAGCTGCTATATTGATAAATTCCTTTTGCATTTTATCATGTACTTTTAGTTGTTCATTGGCTGCTGCAAGATGTTTATTTGATTGTGTTAACGACTTATTGACTTCATTTAGCTCTTCTGTTCTTCTTTTTACTTCATTATCTAATTTACTGCTCCATCTAATAAGAAATACAACGAGGATCACAATCGCAACAGTGGTTCCAACGATAAGCGAAAACATTTCTAGTCTCTCAGTTGATATGATCTTGTCGATTTGTGAATATATTGCAGATGTTGGAGTTATCACAAAAACAAAATATGTTGGTTTTCCATTTAGAAATATAGGAAATCCAGTATTCAGTCTTTCACCATTTTCAAAGCTATAAACTGCAAAATCTGACTTACCACTCATGACTTGCCGAACAAGACCATTCAAGGCGTTATTATGACCAGTAATTTGCTGTGTATAACTTCCAAAAAATGGCTTTCCTATAAAAGATTTTATTGGATGGATCAGTTGATTCGAGTTTCTATCTAGAACGGCTAGATACTGAGATTTGATATCAAAAATATTGCCATAGTGTTCAAAAAATTGTGTGGCAGGTACCGAAGAGCCTACGAGACCGATATATTGGCCTGTTTCTCTATTAATAATAGGATAAGATATTGCTATCCTATAGTTACCTTCCAAAGCAAAATACCCATTAGAAAATACGGGTTTATGTTGAGTATTAGCTTCTCTTACCCAATCAATACTTGAGACATTGGCCCCAACAAAAGTCTTCTGACCTTGTAGTGATATGCTTGTCATTACAATGCAATCTTTGTTTACAATAAAAAGCCTGTCTGATGTGGTAATATTGTTTATTTGTAAGTACATTTCTTGCAATAGCTTTTTTGTTTTATAACTTGACAAATCAGCTTGCTGCAAATATGATGAGCTTGCTAAGCCTTGCAACCTGGCCATTATAGAATCAAGATCAGAGCCAATACGTTGGGAAAGTGCCTGTGTGGATTGTATCTGGCGAGCCTTTTGCTGCTCGAAAATGCTATCTCTGATATTGCTTTCAGTAGTATTTTGAAGATAAAAGAACAAACTGTAAGAAACAATGATAATCGCTATGGTAAAGATAACAGCAACTCCTCTTGATTTTGGAGAAAAAAGACTGTTTCTTAAATATGCCATTTTTTAATGCTGTATCATTACCTTTATGCTCTTATTTTATAAAGTCTGTGGATGAGATATATGGTAATAATAAAGTATAATCCAAACTCTCAACATCTTTCCATTATACTGATAATAATCCAGGATGATAGAAGTTATTGAGATTAATAAAACCAAAAATGGTTTGAATGAATTGGTTGTTGTTTTGTTCTTTGATAATTCCTAATCCTAATAATGATGATAATAATAGCAATAGCACTGCATGTTAGAGGCAATTTTAACATCCACTATTACTATATTCCAATAACTAAGTAGAAGGCTGGGATGTCAATATTTTATGGCTCAAGGTAAACGAGCAGCAAATTAAAAGTTATGAAAGACGCGATCTATATCCAGATAGTTTAGAATACTTTCAAAGATGATCCGCCTTATCAAAAAATTCCTCGGATTTTCCAGAGCCATTACGCATACCATCCAAGTATAAAAGACCGGATCATGAATCTGCTGTTATTATTATTTCGCCTGCCGCAGACCCAAGGAGTCGTACAAGAGAGAAAGAAGACTTAGAATTAAACAGAAATCTCGCCCTAGTGACTGAAGATTTTCCTACCTCAAACAAATATTGCAAACTAACACTAAGAGATAGAAACAGATCATCTAAGGAAAACGCCAGTTTTGAATTCAATTTCCTGTTGCTCATTCATGGTGTTTTGAAAAAAAGAGGCACCCGCTCCAACCAATTTGAGAACGATCTCTTCTTCCATTTTTACTAGATGGTTACACACCAACGCCAAATGTATAATCCAAAAACAGGCAATTAGTTATAATATGTAGCTATTTTTGAAATGCACTATGAGTTATGGCTGCTGTTGTGTTGAGAAATACCTGTAAGGCACTTTGGAACTTGGCATTTTAGCGACATTTTCATAATGAAGAGTTGTTCTCTAGTTCTATTCCTTGGATAATCAATTGCCTTACAGGAGTTGCTGAATATGCAGGAGCATTTCATTCATTATCGAGTAGATATCTCTAATCTGCTAGTTGGTATTATACACATGAACATGAACGCAGTTATGGAGATGGACATGGAATTTTGATCACTTAAGCAGACTCAGTCTAGAGCATGAAAATGCAACTATGCTACTAATTAAAAAATAGCAGTTTACGATGGCTAATGATTGTATTTTAATTTTATTTACATCCAACAGAAATCTTTATTTATTAAATGACATGTTGCTTCATAATGAAAGAAATAAGTATTTTTGTCGCTCATGAACGACTTTTTGAAGTAACAGATATTCTTCATAAGTATAAAGTTGGCGGCATTACTTTTTTTGATATAAATGGTACGGGTAGAACAAAGCACGAGCCAATGCCTGAAGAAGTACGCGCATATATGACAGGGAGAACCATTGTGCCAGAATTTGTAAGAAGAACAAAGGTTGAAGTGGTTGTACCAGATACCCTGGCGAAACAGATTATTAATGATATTCTGAACAGCCTAAGTCCGGGATCAACTTCACATGGCATGATCTTTGTTAAAGATGTTTCTGAGGCTTATGAAATAGGAACACAAAAAAGTGGAGAAGCTATATTATTACCAAAGTGATTTGATCTTTACCTTTTACGGACCCAAATGATCAAATAATTCTGTCTATAGAATGTATATAAACAAATTAACACTTTCTGAACCCTTTTCGTATCTAATCAGTAAGTTTTCTGAATCTGTTGTGCCATGAATTTGTTCTCTCTATAACCCATCTTCTTGTTGGATGATGTCTTCCTTTCTTAACTGATTTTGTTCCTTCACCTCTGATGGATATGCGATACATATCTCCCTTGACTACTTCATGTTCTATCTCTGGATAGTTGTATCCTTTGTCAAGACATAGATTCTGTTGTTGCTGTTGTTGTTTCTTTTTCTTTGGATGATGTTTTTGTCACAATACAGTCAAGTGTCTCTGTTGTAGACTTCATGTGTCTGAGTTTTCACAACTGCTGGTGCTATTAATATCATATATGATACATAGTATATTTGTGTATATATTGAGGTATGAATACTAATAGTTCCAAGAGAAATAAGGACTCTAAAAGTAGTGAAAAGGACATTCAGGACACTTCTACTGGATCTGTAACGAATGTAGGTGATACATCCAGAGATATAACAGATACAGCTGACGTAGCAAGAGCAACTATAGCCAAAGGAAGAGTAGGAGGAGGAGATCAAGGAAGTAAAACGGTTAGTACTACTACTGCAGCTGACATTGCCAGAGGACAAATAGAGGGTAATCAATCTATAATCCAAGGAGTAACAACAACAACAGCAACTCCAAATACTGCTACTGAGGATGATGATAATAATAATAACATCTCAAGAGATAAAGTTGTTAGTTCTGGTACTTCATTTGATGAAGATAAAAGCATTGATAAAGCAGACATCTATTCTACAGAAGAGAATGGTACAAGACATCTTGAAAGAGCTCAAGAAAAACCAGTAGAAAAAGTAGAGGATAAAGAAAAGGGTTCTTGGAGAATTAAAGAACGAAGAGAAGAATAAGAACAATCTGTTTTCAAATGTTCTAGCTTAATTTTGTTGCTGTTGCAACAGCCTATCATTGCTATCTCTACTGCTTATCCACGCACATTTTGAAAATGGATTAACATGCACGGCTAAGACAAGGACAATGATGCTATTATCTCAAGATTCTTTACAAATAAGCCTTGAAAGTACTAATATTCTGATATATTCACTACTACAGCAGCAGAAAAACAACAATAACGTGTCGAAGTAGGGTACTAACAAATTCTGATGATGTAACAAGAGCCACAAGAAAATTCAATTACTAGTGGATCTTAGCTATACTCTAGGACGAGGAAGATCTTTATGAAGTGCCGCGATTGCAAAAGAGAGATTATATTTAGTGATATGTATTTATCAAAAAGCGGCAAAAAGATTCCGCTAGAGCAAGACAATAACAACAATGGCCAGCTACAGTCACATAAGTGCACATTTACAAAAGCTATATTGTGTAGGCAGTGTGGAGCTGCGATAATCTTTGACCCTCAATACAAGTCTGAGTCTGGTAAAATGATTCCATTGCTAGCAAGTACTAAGGAGCCACATAGGTGTAATTAATTATCGTAATACGATTCTACTTTGTTTTTTCGTGCGCCAATTTAAGAAGAACGCAGAACGATACAATACAATACAGACCACACTCCCGAATACTGTATATGATGCGAAAAAGGATTGGAGAAATTATGATAGTTTTTAATAGTTAGGAACATGGATAAAACGAAGGAACAAAACCTATTCAAAAGCATAAGAATAGCGATTATGATACATCTACTACTGCTTATAAATGGCAGTACAAACAGAATTGTAAAAACCGTTGCTTTAGGAAATCGCTTGCATTTTGCTCGTATTATCGCTATTTACTAGGGTATTACGAGCATATTTCCTTTTATATTATTTACGATTGGTTGTAGAGTAAGAAGAAGTAGATAATAATGATGTCATGATGGTACTTGTTCTTCCAGAATTTATTTGGGAATTGTTTTAGCATTACGTCTGCCAATAAGTCTGACATTACCATTGCCTGCTGATGAATCTATATTATAGTA
>JAFAQB010000091.1 GCA_019246625.1 Nitrososphaeraceae archaeon | reverse complement strand
TATATCAAAACAAAAAATTTGCATGATGGTACTCAAATGTATAACTTGGCATATGAAGAATTGGAAAACATATCGGTAACTCTCAACCACACTCCAAATAACACTAATGTTAATGTAGTTCATTTTGGAAGTTCATAGATTGCTGCTACTACTAAATCTTAAATGAGATAGAAGGAATAAGCAACAAGTTTATGGAACGACTAACATATTAGACTAGAGGATGTTTATTGATGTTTATTAATAAAACGTCATTAAGGAGAGCGCAAAGAATTAGAGTTTTCTTCAAGTAGACGGAGGAATAATTTGATGATGAAAATAATGACGTTTGAGCGTCATCGTTATCTGGACTTTTAATTTCCAACAGATCTGATAAAAAAGGATAACTATTGATTTTTAACTAGTAAAACAATTGACTCAAGCAGGCCACACTTCCTACAGAGACGAAGTATTAGGACGATGATGGAGAAAGTATCAACTATGGCGGGCCTTGCAGTGAGATAAAGATGCTCTATTTCTAAGACGCTTGAACGCTCATTACAAATCCATCGTTAGTTGATTGTTCTATCTTATAATATAATGATAAAGCTATTTTCAAGTATGATTTCTTAGCTAAAAGATATTCAAAGGCTTTTTTAATCATTCGTTAGACTGTAATGGTTATATGGTACTTGGACTTCTGTGGACAATAATAGTGGTAATTGTAGCAATTATCGTCATAATTGTATTGCTCAAGCTGGTTTTTGCGATAATAGCAATAGGACCAGTAGCATTAGAACAACATGACATGCATGCTATAGCTATGTTTATCAAAGCCCCTATTATTCTGACTTAATCCTCTTCTTTTCGAACAATTTTTCTAATGTCATGTGAAATTCTGGAATTTTGTGTTGTGTTCTCTGCTTTTGTATGATGTTATTTATCAATCGAATGATGTTGTTCTTTAGCGTCTTACAGATAACAAATTTAAGCCGACAGGGACAGGAATATAGGGTATATATTCACTTAGATTAAAAAATAGAAAAGGCTTTTGTTAAAAATAAAAATATAGGTACAAATCAGTTAAGCCTTTGATATATATTGTTCTACAAATTTCTGATATGCTTCTTTTGGAGCAGCTCCCACTGTTCTTGCGATTTCTTTTCCATCTTTGAATAACAATAATGAAGGAATTGATCGAATCCCATATTTCATTGCGATTTCTTGGTTTTCGTCAACATTTAGTTTTGCTATTTTTAGTCTTCCATTCATTGTCTGTGATAACTGTTCCACTGCTGGACCGACCATTCTGCATGGGCCACACCATTCAGCCCAAAAGTCGACAAAAACTGGTAAATCTGACTTTAGTACATCAGTATCCCATGAGTCGGTCGTAACATGACTTATACTATTACTTTTGCTTCGGCTTTCCATAACAAGTAAGCTATGTATATAATCCTATATAAAATGCATTAAACATACATATGTAGCAGCAGTATTTCTTCCCACGTCTTGGCAGATCTGCAGCAGCTTAAAATTGATGTTTATTTTAGTTGAAGATATATATTGGTATAGAGGCTTCCTTTGATGTGGTACAGTTGAAGGAATTTGTTGGCGGCAACGTTGTAGGCTCCGGATCAAATTACGTAGTTGTACAAAAGGACCGCAAACGATTTCTTATTGAATTAAAAGATTTCACAGTGGTAGAGCTGAAAAAATTTACTACTCCATATGGATCTGATCTTTGAGTTCTAAAATAAATAAATATAAAATAAATAAATTAGAGCTGATCGAAGTTTATGCTCTTAACATACATGGAATCTATGATTGATGGTGGGCCTCTAAGTTTTGTAAGTAGAATGCAGAAATACAGAAATACAGAAATACCATATTGAAACGAATTTTGTAGAAAGCCTTTTTTTAGAGCAATAATGAATCATATAATGGATGTCTTACCCAAAAGACGTTTTCTCTAGAATGTTTGCAGGAGGAGCAGTTAGATCGGATCAGGACCTACTTTATCCAAAGGACGAAGACGTGGACCTTCAAGAGATAGATGACACCCTGCAAACCAATATCTTTAATGTCATGCTGAGCAGGAGATCTCAAAGAAAATTTGAAAATAAACAAGTTGAGGATTCCAAAATCGAAATGATATTAGCTGCTGCTGATACAGCTCCAACAGCTGGTGGTTTTCAAGGCTTTGAAATCTATCATGTTAAAAACTCAGAAATTAAACTAAAACTTGTCGATGCATCTAATAAACAGCCATATGTAAATGCTCCTGTTGTTCTTGTTTTCTGTATGAACCCAGAGAGGGTAAGAATGAACTTCCCACTCCATATTCTTAAAAAATTCTCTTTACAAGACGCAACCCTTGCCGCGGCATATGCTCAGCTTGCAGCACATGCATTGGGATTAAGCTCCATATGGATAGGCATGATAGATGAAGAAAAGGTTATGGCAGCACTACGTACAAAATATACGCCATCATCAATTCTATGTTTAGGGTATCCTCATAAAATACTTCAACCCAAACCAAAAAGAAGTCTGATCGGTTTAATTCATGAAGTTTGATTTAAGTAATAGCCAAATTTCTGGTAAAGATGCATAAGAGTTTACACCTTGATATTTGTAATACGGCTAGAGAAACCAAGTATAAAGAATAAGCCGTTTAAGTTAACACGATAGCACACCTGACTGCAATGTTAGATTACTTATAACAACAACAACATTTCCTTCTATGATACACCATGGAAAATATTCACAGACACTTTTTTCATTTTTAATGAATATTGGATAAAGATATATTTGGATATGTGATACTACAAATTTAACACAGACAGATCCAATAAAACAAGTTGCTTGGCAAATACAAACAGGTAATGGTTATTGGATCCACATGGGTCGCTCACTATTTTTGGTTATACAATATAGCATCAAATATCTTGTCCAAATTGTTTCTCTGATTTGGTAATGATATTTTGAAATGTTGATATAATATGTTTGGAATCTATAACTACAACGTGCGTTCATCTTTACTTTACATTTCCAATAGGTCTCACATCACAGGTAAATAAGATGGTATTAAGTGTTAAATATTAATTATCTTCTTCTTTGGTAGAAAGCTTATAAAGTCTACATCATCTTTTTTTCTAACTTCAATTATTTTTAAACCTCATCAATAATTCTCAATCTCTACTACCATGCCTACCTATTTTGCTCATTATGTAAGTCTGTTTTTCGTAGATTTGCTTAACTTTTTGGAGTGTATCTATATCTGCGGCATCTTTGTCTTCACGTATGTTCTTTATTCTGGGAAAACGTAATGCAAAACCGCTATCATGCCTATTGCTTTTCTGGATACTGTCAAACGCAATCTCCAAAACTATTTCCGGCTTTACTATTATACTATAGCCCTCATCTTTTATCATAATTGATCTTAGTTTTTTTGTTATTTCAAATATTTCATCGTCAGTTAATCCAGAATAAGCCTTACCAATTGTTCTCAATTGGTTGCTATCAGTATCGTCTCTTACTGCAAATGTGTAATCAGATAAGACACCTGCCCTCTTTCCATGTCCATATTCAGCAATTACAACAACTGCGTCAATTGTATCTAATTCCTTTTTGAGCTTCATCCAATACCTTCCTCTTTTTCCAGGATGATATTGAGAATCTAGATCTTTTAATACCAGCCCTTCATGACCAATATCTCTGCTTTCTTCAAACATTGCGATAATCTCTTGTTCAGAATTTACAACCCTGTATGTTGAATTGATGATTGGATCTTTAAAAGATATATTTGATAGAATTTCTTTTCTTCCTTTAATGGACTTTCCAATCGTGTTTTCTCCGTTGAAATACATAATATCGTATACTACATATACCAGTGGAACGTCTGTCATGATTTGTTCTGTGACGTTCTTTTTGTGAAGTCTTTTTTGGAGTTCATGAAAATGAAGTGGTTTGCCATTTTGAAAAGCCATTACTTCTCCATCCAAAATAAAATCAATATCAGATGATGACGATCTAACAGCCAGTGCAGCATTGACCAATTCAGGAAATGCATTTGTAACGTCGACAAGCTTACGAGAAAACAGCCTAACTTCCTGCCCAAACTTGTGCACCTGTGCACGTATCCCATCATATTTGTATTCACAAATCAGAGGTTTATTATAATACTTGATTATCTCTTCTGCAGTTAACATCACATCTGCTAACATATAACTTATAGGTGAAAGTAGTTTTATTAGAGCGGTATGCAGTAAGTTTCTTTTGGCCAAGAGAGATACTTTGGAGATATCTCCTGAAAAGAGCATCGCGTCTCTAACATGCTCAAGCTCTTGATCAAATGCTTTTGAAACAGCAATTTCAACCAGACCTTCTGTCAAACCAATCCTCATTTCTCCGTTTATGATCTTTATCAGATATTTTGCTTCAAGTGGAGAACTGTTGATAAGTAGTCCTTTCAAGATGTTTTTCTTATCTTTATTAGAACCAGAGCCTATAGTATCTGCAATTTCTTTAAGCCGATCATATATGGATAATAACGTTAAAGCTTGCTGCTGGAAAAGTGAAACCATGTTCTTTTTCGATACAGCGTACTCAGATAAGGCACCCATATCTCCATGTTTTAAGTAGATGCGCTGAATTTGATTTGGATCTAGAGTAGCTATTTCTGAAAGTACTCGTATTATTGTATTAAAACCTATGTTCATCACGAATTTTGAACCTGGTGGAAATACTCTATTGGAGAAAAATAGAACAGCAATAGGTAATGATTCCTTATCCAGGCAAGCAAGGTATTCAGAAAGAATCCTCACCTTTGTATTCTTGCTTGCAACTGCATGTATTTTTTCACAGGTATCTACAAAATGCGAAAATTGATCAAAATTGTTGTTACTGGAATGGATGGACATAAACCTCTTTCATTTATATGAGGATCACTATTAGATTATAAAAAGAAAACAGCCCCATCATCAATATAACTAAATGAATATTAATTGGATCCCATTGACTTTATTATCCAATATAGGCATCCAAGATAGATAGCCGATCACTTCTCTTCCTTCTTCCTATAAGAAAAATATAAGAAATATCCTTTTTGAAAGTGATCTGTCTCTATACGCCGCTGCGTGTCACCTAAGCCCTGAATTGTACTTTACACAACTTGGAAGTAATGCCATGACGCGTCTGCAATAAAACAAATGTTATTGGCAAATTTTGTTACCTTGACTGTTGATAAGATTAATAATAAGATTAGCAAAAAATTTATAGCATATGATGGCGAACTTTAAAAATGTCTAATGTCGATGCTTCTGCCTCCTCCTTTTCTTCAGATTCATGGAAATCTTTCGTGGTCAATGCCAATACCTTCTTACAAAAGACAAACGAGCATGTGCTTCAAGGCCTAAACCCCGGTGGAATCTATCAAGCTATATGGTGCAGGGATGCGTCATATATTCTGAAAGATTGGTTCCTGTCTGGCAATATTGACGGAGCAATGCAGCAGATTTACCAGATTTGGTCTCATCAAATATCGCCTGGCAAGGAAAAGATAGTTTATGGAAGAGGGGCCCCGAAGATGAAATTTTCAGCAGAGGTAGCGAATGCAGACAAAGAAAAGGAATTTGAGGGAGCTCTTCCCACAACAATATACCAGGCTGGCTTCTCTGAGGTCTATGGTCAAAATCCAGATATAGATTCTACAGCATTGATAATTTCAACGACTTCTTGGATTTTGGCAAGGGTTTTGAAAAATCACGGTTCTTCTTCATCTTCATCGGAAACGTCAAGCGTAGTAGCTTCAGAGCACTCATCAGATTATGTTAGCGCACTGCTATCAAAAGCAGGGATAACTGATCCCCAAAAAGTGGCTGAATTTGTGGTTCCTCGCATGCTAAGAGCCGTCGAGCATCTGAACAGTCGTGATATTGATAATGATGGCTTGTTAGAACAAAGCCACAATGAAGACTGGATGGACACGGCTGTCAGAGCAGGTAAAATAGTTTACAGTCAATCTTGCTGGCTACTTGCTTTAAATGATCTTTGTTCTCTTTTATCAGAACTTGACAGAAGTGAAGAAGCTGACAGATTAAAGCATTTGACAGATAAAACTATACGTGGAGTAGAAGAAAAATTATGGTCTGAGCAAGATGGTTGTTATCTGGATATTCAACAATCCAATCATTCTGGAGAACCATATAGGATATTGACACAAGATGTTTCATTTTATTTGAATGCAATTTCACAGAATACAGCCAATGATAGCCTTGGAGTTCATCATCATAGTCGTAACCACTGGATTGCTAAAAATCATAAACAAGTGCAAGGACGGCAAGAATCAGTGCTGCCTGTCCATCAATCTCTTCACAAAAGAGCCATTAGTACACTTGATGCTATAAGAAATAGAGCATGGAAGGAGAAGTGGCCACTTGTAACAGAAACCGAGTTGAAGAGAACTGGACCCTGGATTCTAAAACCATATCAATACCACAACCATACTTTTTGGCCTTGGACTACAGGAATAGAGATGCTAGCTAGAAGCAGGTTTAATAAAGTTGAAGGATGTAATATTCTACTTTCCAAGCTTGCTTCTAATGATGGCCATCCACATTTACATGCATTCTATGAATGGGTAAATCCTATTACTGACGAAGGATCTGGAGCATATCCGTTTAGAACAGGCATAACAACAATAAGAATAGCATTAGCTGACATACTTGAAAAAAATTAAAAGAGAACAGTCTTCCAGTTATTCTATGTATGAGGCACAAAAAGAGCAAAGAATTACTGCTAGGTACCGCTACTATTCAGCTCTGCAGTCTCATGCTCAGGAGTTACTCCAAAACTAGGATATAAAGTCATACCGCCATCGACAAAGTATGATGCGCCTGTAACATAACTTGCTTTATCTGATGCCAAGAACTCTACTACGTTTGCTACCTCGTCTGCACTTGCAACTCTTCCCAGAGGAATGCGTTTGAGAACACCCTGCAGCTCTGCCTTATTCTTTCTTAGCTCCGCATTCATATCTGTATCTATAGCTCCAGGTGCAACTATGTTGGCCCTTATGTTGTCTTTTGCCAATTCCAGTGCCATTGTCTTTGTCATCATTTCAATTCCTGCCTTTGACGTGGCATATGGAACATAGTGGGGTTTGGGTATTGCTTGATGGACAGATGAAATGTTTATGATGCATCCGCCTTCAGGGTTATGTTGTGTTTTCATATGCTTTACAGCTTCTCTGCTGCATATAAACGGCCCCGTAAGATCAACTCCTATTATCTTGTACCATTCTTCTAAATTTATCTCTGTTAAAGGCAAATCTTCTTGGATTCCAGCATTATTGACTAACACATCTATCCTACCAAAGTACTTGACAGTTTCTTCAATTAATTTAATACAATCACTTTCCTTTGAAACGTCAGCTTCAATAGCAGTTGAATTACAACCTAACTTGTTGACTTCTTTAGAGACTTCTTGTGCTTCCTCTACTTTCCTAGAATTAATGACTACTGCAGAATATTCTTTCGACTTTGCAAATGCTAATGCTATAGCTTTTCCAATTCCCTTACTAGAGCCCGTTACTATTGCAACTTTATTTCCCATGGATACTACGGATTAGAGTAGGAAAGGTGTGTTTATAAAGAATATGTCAAAACAAGAATTACATTCGAGTCACGCATACATGAAAAAATTAGGTTTTTAAGAATAAATTATACGGCGAACTCACCACAGCATGTTAAGTTAGAGACATTTTGTGTTACCTACGAATATGACCAACTGCTAAATTAGTGGTATCCTAGATATGTTTTGTAACAAAAATTAACTTGGTAACATAGATAAGCTACGTTGCCTTAAAGCGATATTTTCTGTATTGGCATTATAATTAAGAATAAGTGCTTCTCTTCCCCATTCAATAATCCAACCAAAGTCATTTAAGCCATCGTTATTTGTGGTTGTAGTATCACTAGCAGAAATGAGTTCTAGTAATTCACTTTTTCTAATATATCCATTTTCACTTTGTTTGACGAGATCAACTAATTTCTTGAATATATCAAATTTAATGATAATATCACGTAGCATTTTTTTTCTTACCTTTGGACTCGCTGCCATGAATAAATGTCCTTTTTCAGTTATTGACACATCTCCAGCTTGAACTTGAATAAAGCCTAACATTTCACCTGATTCAAGTATTGGCAAAAGATAGTCTAACTCCAATCCTTGTTTAGATGCAATCCCCGCTATATCTGACTTGCCACCCAAATCATCTAACACTTCTAGAAATCCAACAATGACGCTATAATGGACCTTCGGTATATCCAAGTTTTCCTATACTCTATAATGAATCAGTTTATCTGTGATTTAAGTTTTTTATATTCTTCCTTAATATATAATAATTTTAGGCTATTAATGTGAATGTGACTATGTAATCAATATATTATTATTATTATAAGAATAGCGTTATGCGATTAGAGTTGTAATTTGATCCAAATATTCATATATCACCTTGTCACGCTTCTCACGTGGCCTTGGTATATTTATATTTACTTGCTTTACTACATTTGCAGGCCTATGACTCAGAATTATAATTCTGTCTGAAAGATATACTGCCTCTTCAACATTATGGGTTACCATTATGACTACATCTGGTGTAGTAAATTTATTGCTCCAAACCTTAAGAACTTCCTCTCTTAATGCTTCAGCTGTTAAAGGGTCGAGAGAAGAAAAGGGCTCATCCATGAGAAGGATTTCAGGATCAATAACAAGCGCCCTTGCAATACCAACTCTTTGCTTCATGCCACCTGACAACTCCCGGGGGTAAGCATCCTCAAAGCCTTCTAAACCCACCTCTTGAATTATACTTAGGCTTTTCTCTCGTCTTTGGGCCTTTGGGATATGCATGGATTCTAATCCAAATTCTACATTTTCAATTACAGTCAACCATGGAAAAAGACCAAACGATTGGAATACCATTGCCATATGTGGATTTACTTTTCCACCACTCATAGACTGACCTTTGAATAAGATGTCCCCTCTTGTGCATCTCTCCAGTCCCATAATCATTCTCAATAACGTGGACTTGCCGCACCCCGATGGACCCACTACAGAAATAAATTCATTGTAGTTTACTGACAGGTTGATATCGTTGAGAACTGTAATAGACTTACCATTGTCGTCTATGTACTCTTTGGTGACATTTCTAAGTTCAAGTAGAGGCGTAGAGGCATCATCATCTTCATAAAGTTTTTTGCTCATATTCTCAACATTCTTTGGTCGCGACGCTGATTCATTTTTCATGTTATTTTTATAACAATAATTACCTCCAGGTTGTTCTTGTAAATACCTATTATTCATTGAATCAGAGTTGGAAACACTCATGGAACTGACACATTCTATCATATCATTAGATCAATATATAGAAAACCATTTTTGTACAGGAGATAGTATTATTTATTTGCAGATTTTTATTATCCAAAAAAATCTATGTTACTTACATTTTTATCCTATGTACTCATACTATACTTTCTAATTACCTTTCTATAAAGTCGTCTCCATACTAAGCGGTTAATCATGACAATTATTGCTGACATTATGCCAACGATCAAAAGTATCAATATCGTATTACCTATGTTATATGCGGCTTTATCTAGAAGCGAGCCCATGCCTAGCACGAAGTATGTTTTATATCCAAATACTAAATATTCTGCTACAATTAGCGAATTCCAGCCTCCTCCCCAAGCTGTAATGCTGCCAGTTATAAATGAAGGATATATAGATGGAAATAAAACTCGCTTAACATACTGGCCCTTAGTAACCCTAAATGCGCGTGCTGCTTCTTCTATATCTCCAGGTATTGATCGTACTCCGCCAATTAAATTAAATAATATATACCATTGCATTCCAGTCAATATCAACAATATAGACAAGAATTCGAACCCACCAGGCACGTAATTTACAACAACAACCACAAATGGAAAGAATGCAGTAGCCGGAATAGCTGCAAAGGTCTGAAATAGAGGCAGGATACGATCAAACCGGGGATTGTTTGCAATCTTAATAGCTACAGGTATTGTCCATGCTAACGCTAAAAGATAAGCTGCGGTCAACCTAAAATATGACAGCAATAGTGCCAGTGGAATTTGAGAAATTATTTTTGCACTTTGAGGATTATTATAAAGTGAATAATAGGCAGCATACAAAGCAGAAAGGGATTTGTAGATTACCTCACTTTCTTGAGCGGCAAGCAGAATTACAGCAAATGTTAGAATTGATAATGCAATAATCCCAAATATTCTTTGATTTCTCTTGTTACCAAACCATTGATAAATGATGGCAAATATTTGTAATTCAGAGAAATATACTATTTTTGCTAAGGCTTCTATCAGTCTGCTGGATTTTATATATATTAATGGCCTTGGATTTCTAGCTAAAAAGTCTGACAAAAGAATTGATGAGAACACAGCAGAACTACGAGAGATAAGCCTAGCAATATTTCCATTATAAATGTACAAACCTAAATGACGTTGATGACGTCTAGTAGTAGCAGTAGTACGCGAAGAAGAATAATCATATTTGAAGCGGTTGGCATATGATTCTAGTGGTCTCCAAAAGAAAAAGTCAGTTAGCATAATTATTAAAATTAGTATTGCAAGTGCAACCAGAGCCTGTATGTATTGTCCAGAAGAGACAGAGTTGCCTAGTAGACTGCCTAATCCTCGAAGTGTAAACGTTTTGGATCCTAATGATATGATCTCCGCTGCAGTAAGAAAATACCAGCCGCTTGCCCATGATAAGATGCTATTGTAAATTAATTTCGGTATACTAGCAGGTAAGTAAAGCCTTCTTAGTTGTAGAAATGGATTAGCTCTGTATGCATAGGATGTTTCCAATAATTCTGGGGGAATAGACAGTACGGATTCATAGACTGAAAATATCATATTCCAAGCCATGCTTGTAAATATCAGAAAAATAGCTGCCATTTCGATGCCTATTGAGCTTCCATTAAACAATGTGATGAAAAATGCAATAGCTGCAGGGAAAAATCCAAGGATGGGGACTGACTGTAATATATCTATTATGGGAATAATTATTTTGGAGGCCAAAGGTTTTCTTGCTGCAGTGATTCCAATTATAATAGCAGCAACAAATGATAATCCTAATGCGGCAAACATCCTATAAATGGAAGATGCAGAATCGACAAGTAAGTTTACAAGACTGATATTCCAATTCTGAATAGATCCTTGTTTTTTATTATCAGAATTATTATTGCCATTCTTCATGGTGCTATTGTTATTGCTACTGTCATGGGGTTTATCTTTGATTTTTAGTTTTTGTAAATTATTTATCGGTTCTCCAAAAGCATTGGGAAAATGCAAGTACTCTATCTTCGTATTACTAATTGAAAGGATTACTTTATAAAATGTAGCAGACAATGAATTAATGATACCTGAAATAATGAATGAGGTACAAAATATACACAACAAACTGACAGTAAAAATATTCATTGCCAGTTTTTCACTCTGTATGTGCGAATTTTTAATATATTTACTCACAAAACCGATAACTCTTTTCAGGTATGAATTATAAATATGTAATGATCATTATATCATTTGTAAACTCAAATAATAATGAACGTGTTTGTGCTTTCTATAACATTTTTAAATAATAGATTTGTTCGGCAATAGTGAATGATTTCTGAAATGGATAGTCGTATGAGTAGAATGATAATAATAATGATAATACTACCAAACCTATTTTATGAGAAGAACTTAATTGGAAAAATATAGGGCTAACACAGTATATGAACATGGTAATAGTACCTGTGGATACATGTAAGTAGCATGTCCTCATTTACTATTAGTAATAGATACAATAGATAGATTGCTATGAAATAGAGAGCATCTACTAAAACAAAAGGCACCTGTGATTCTTCCTTCGATGTATGGACATTCACAGAGTCATCGTGATTTTCCAGGAACACTATCTATTAGACCAGAAACTACGATAAGAATGATATCTATGATATCGCTACTTCCAAAGAAGAAATAATAACTGGCAACAACAAATATTTTGATCACAGCAACAACAGAAAGAAGTGAAAAGGTACAAAATATAGATAATATACTATACACTAGTGTATATCTCGGCATACATCTGTCCTATATGGTGAATTCTGCTCCGGTGATGGATTGGAAAATACACAACAGATCTTACTCTGCCATCTTCTCTTATCAATATAAGGCGTTTACCCCGGAATCGTTCACTTGGTTTACCCAAGGTTCCGCAGCCAATACAATAAAAGCATCAGATTGAACCTTAGAAAGTCAATAAGTTGGGATTATTGACATTAGGTCGGCTGGTCGTTGTGTCTCCAAGAGTTAGAGACATGCTTGGTTAGCGATAGGTTTGTGGTTCAGGCGGCTCCTAATCATGTATCACTTTTGTCTTTGCCGATCTGGAGTTAGGATATTTTCATATCCCATTGGTTGCCCTTGTCCTCTATAACTTCGAATTATTATGGTAGTCTTAAAGTTGATTAAAAGTAATAGTTACATACTTTTAGAACAATCTGAATTTGTTACCTCCTTTTGCTTGTTGATAGGGAGGGGGATAATTCATTTCTTGAAAATTATAATAATAGACATGTCCACGTATGGATTCATGTGTTTGAACTCTTTTTCCATTATCTTCTGCCAATTTTTCCCAAGCTTCAAAACCTTCTTCGAAATTGTACAAGTTATCAGCATTATCGCTGTATCTAGAAGATTGTTGTGAAGAATAATCGACAGTATCATCAGTTTTTAAATGTTCACACCATAGCTTTACTCTGAGCTCCTGAGCAACATTTGCAGAAACAATTCCTAAATCAAATTCTGTTGAGTCTTTGAATCCATCTCTATCTGTGTTTGCAGATCCAATTGTAATCCACTTGTCGTCAACTATCAAAAGTTTTGAATGAACATAGATCTGTTTTCTCTTTTGCTTAAGTCTATTATGTTGGGATATCAGAGAATATGTCTTAACCCTGCCCTCGCCTACTTTTCGTAAAGCTGCTAAATTATTATTGATATCATTAATGCTTTCTTTTGACAATACACTGAAAATGAGACCAGGGAGGTTTGGCTCCATTGGACCCACTGTGATCATCTTTAGATTTTTTTCTTCTCTGAGTCGATTGACAAGAATCCGAGTTATTGCTTTATCCTGAAAAAGGAATTGATCTTCTATGTATATACTATGTTTTGCTTTCCTAAACATGGCATCATACCATGACTGTATACTGTTACTGCCTTCGCTGCCATAATGAATATTTTTATTATCATAAGCATCATTATTGTTTTCTTCACTTAACTGCTTCCAAGTTCGTAGGGCAGTAATCTCTACATCTCCTTTATCAGCAAATAAGTCTGGAGATAGAATAAAAGAAGAAGATATAGATGAAAGATAGGAACCTATTGAACTAGCTTTTACTATTTTTTTGACTTGCCTGATATCTTTCCAAATAGAATAAACCCATCTTTGATTAAAATGGTAAATCAGATCCCATAATATAGGACCTTTCACCATTACTTGAACATCATGCCAAGGATCTCCACCTGAATCCCGCAGTGGACTATCAAAATCATGATCGCTTGTATCCCATTTATCCTGCGATAGATCTTGTCCTCCACAAAACCCAATCTCATTATCTATTATAATAATTTTTTCATGGAAACCAGATGTAAGCACAGGGGCTTTGCTATCAAGGTATATTGTTATATATTTTTCAACACTAACATGCTTTGCAGCTTCTTTTATAACTTGAACCTTTTTCTCTCTTCCCTCCAATCCTCGCTTCTTAATTCCTGGCAATCTTCTGATTATGGATCTTGGCTCCCATACGATGATTTTGATATCAACTTTTTGGTTTGCCTTTTGTATCAAAAGATTTTGTAGAGTATGGTTATGAAAATATTGACGATATTTCATATTGTTATTCTTACTATCATTATGTAAATTGTCGTAGCTGCTACTACGATTACTATTACTAGTATCTTCCTCAGATCCGATTGATGATGATTCTGGTTTGCAACGAGAAGCAACTAAATCAGTTATCCAAAGTGATTGTAATGCATTTCCCTCTCTTATGAGGCGTAAATCTGGATCTAAATCATAATTTAATATATATATAGATTTTTTTGCTTCTTTTATCTTTTCATATACCAATCTAAAATTCTGCTGTCCATCGATTGTGAATGTTATACAATTGCCAAATGTAGTTTCTCCAAATCCGGAGCGAGGTGTCTTCAAATACACATAGTTAGAGACATCATGGTTTAATATGCTACTACTTATGAAAAATGGTTTCGAGAGAATTGGAGATGAGTGAAGAAGATAATACTACAAGTAAACATTGAATTAAAAAAGAATGACAAACAGACAAACTACAGCAATCACAAGTTTGTACTTATCTATATAACTTGATGTGTTTCTACCATTCTATTCAAATTTCATGTATGAAACATGTCTAGCATTGGAGAAATATTTGGAGTATAGAATAGAGCATGCCAAAATTATCACTAATGCATCTAATATTCCATGAGTGGTTTGATCCTATTGCTCTATCTTACACGATAATATTGAAAGAGTAGTAAAGGTATGACTGCAGATGCAATCATACAGTATTATAACAGGCTTTTCCGCTCAATAGGCATAAGGATTGAAACAGCATCATGTGTTGCGGAGTTGGCAAGTTCCTGTGTTGATTTTGGAATTTTGATTCTAGCTTCTTTGGTATTGTCAATAATTTCGCTATAAATCCAAGACTCTTTTATTCTTCATTACACTAGCATGCCTATCAAAGCATAAATAACCTATAATGCAATTGCATCTATGGAATAAGGAAACATTAACTACTGTTGTTTTAACATTAGTAATAATACCATTGGTTGGTTTTATTTGGTACTTCTTTATTGTCAGCTGCTACAGCTGTTACTACTGCCACCACACCTATCAAACATCTTGTTGTTATATTTTAAGAAAACGTTGCATTTGACCACTATTTTACCACCTACCCTAAAGCTGCAAATCCATTGGAGAACCGCATTTTTCATATTCTCTAAACACACCTTCAATCAATGGTCGGGCTACAGCAGGCATATTGAATAATAATACAAATTCAGCAAATCCATTCCGCCTAGATAGATCTCAAGCTGTGACAGTAGCATCGTGTAATCCTGCCCATAAATACACACTACTTCAGAAATCCTTTAATGGTGGTCTTGTGGACAAATTCGTTCAGAACTCTTGGTTATCATCACAGAAAAATTATGATCATAAACTAGTAATGGGATATTTTGATGGCAATACTGTCAATGCATTGTGGAACTATGCTCAACACTATGCAAAGAGTGATAACTTTTATAGCTCCATCCATCCCTTCCAGGCCATCTTAATCTCATCTCAGGCCAAACTCATGGTGCTACGCCAACTAACATATCAGATAATGTGGCCAACGATTCCGTAATAGGTGATATACCTTCACTTTATGATGATTGTTCTGTAGGCACAAAAATATTAATGGCAGGAAGGAACATTAGCGACTTGATGCATGAGAAAGGTATCAGCTGGGGATGGTTCCAGGGCGGTTTCAAACCATCTGGCACTATCGCCAGCAATGACAACAAGGCTGTATGTGGTACAGCTCATATGAACATTGCTTGCAAGAATGTTACCGATTATGTAGTACATCATGAACCATTCCAGTATTATCAATCAACTACAAATCAGTCTCCTTTGGACCTAGACCTATGAATCAGTCTTAGAAATGCTCCTCAATAAAAAAGATAATATATACAATGTAGACAAAAGATAGACTTGTACGTATATACGACTAAACCGATGTTGTGTTGTCGTTGTTCTAAACCGTCCCGTTAACTTGGCAATAAAATCAGATATGAGTTAAAGTCTTCTTGATAACTTATTGGCTATTTTTCTGAAAGACTTTTGCGTAGTATAAGGATCCAGGATTTCATCGTTTAGTATGCTATTTCGATCATGATAATCATTATCGTCATTATTGTAGTGGTTTTTGGTCCATTGTCCATGTGTAATATCATCCATAACACTTTCCTTTTTTTCAATTCTCTTATGACTGCTAAAAGGTTCAATCATATATACCGAGTTCACCCTTTTTGTATTGCCTTTAATACAATATGTATACTTATTCCTATAAACTTTTAGGTGTGTGTTTTACCACTATTGGTTTAGCTAAAGCAGCATTAAAGGGATGTATTGTTCCAATCAAAATTGTTAAGACTAAGGCTAAGATTAATGCAGATTGTAACATTGCCATGTAAATAGACAATATATTATCAGAATTAATATTATATCTTTATTATAATCCCTGACTTGTGGCATGCTCTTATCGTAGTATGGACAGGATTGTTGTTCCTACAGCAGCTAGCATCTAACTGCTAGATCTATTATTATAACAATTCTTATCGCTGTTGTTGTTCTATAGGTAATACTTTTTTCAGGCAGGATTACTACGGTTGATCTGCCATTACATGACCGTAATTACTCCAAATACCTCACTTTCTTGTTTTTTGACTCTAACATACTGTGATATATCCTCTTCCAAGGGTATATGAATAGCTTTACTATTTGATTTGATAAATCAAACTATATTCAAAGTAATAGTGATACATTTGTAGATATCTTATAATAGATGAAGTTTGTGACTAGAAAAGCAATGGAAGTGTATGAGTTTCAGAACAGGTGTACATAGACAAATTAACCTTGTTAAGCAAACCCTTTAATATTTTGATTACTATCGTCGTTCTATGCATACAAAAACAACAACTGTCTTGGCAATCTTTGTTATTGTCATGGCAATAGCACTTGTGACATCTAGTAGTCTTGCTGATTCAGCAATAGCAAAAAAAAGCAAGAAAAGTAAAAGCAGTACAAGCAGTAGTGGCAAATCTACCAAGAGAGGTACAAGCGGTTCCAAGGGAGGTACAAGCGGTTCCAAGGGAGGTACAAGCAGTAGTACAACAGGAGTAAGTAAACTCGTTAGCTGCATAAGAGGACTACCTTCAACGTTTACCCGAGCTGATGTAGACAATTGTTATGATACTGCCTACAAAACAGGTGGAAGTACTGCCAGTAGTGCTGGTGGAGCAAGTAGTGCTGGTGGAGCAAGTAGTGCTGGTGGAGCAAGTAGTGCTGGTGGACTTTTAGGAACTCCTTAAAGCAATATAATAGAATCATACATGAGGAGTAATATCTACAGATTCCGAAATACATTTTCCCTACTTTTTTGATCTACTCTTATATTGATGTAAATAGTACTGTAGCTGTATTTTTCATTCTCCTTACAAGATCTAGAACTGGCACATGTTATGATGGTTAATGGAGACTCGTAAGTAAAACCTGCTAATAAGGCTGTTAGTTAAGAAATGTGGCATTATTAATGATACAACCCCATCTTTAAGTCATTTGCAAAAATAAAATCTGAGGCTGGCAATATTTTCTTCGTCACTGTAGATTCTATATCTCTTTTAATCCTACCCCCTTAGATAAGACCTTGTCAGCTTCATCATACCTCAATCTGAATCATAATTATCCATTTTCTAAACATGTACCTATGTATAATAATATGATCAAGGCAATAAAAGCAATAGCAGTGTTATCTGCTGTTATGTTGGCAGCGGCGGCAGTTAATGCTACAAATCCAGCGAAGGAGGCAAAAACTCTTGCAATTCTGAGGATGCAACTAGGGCTACATATATATTAATGCTAACCAACCACCATGAGCGAAGGACTGCACTAATGATCCCAAGAGCGGATAAATCAAGAAAAAGGAAATGAAATTGGGTAAAAGCGAATGGCCTACCATGAGAAATGGTATGAGACGACGGCGTGTAGAAGATGGTGCGTCAAAGACATATCGAGGCTTACACCGATCACATGTATTGCACTACTAGTGCAATGCAGAAAAGATTAGTTTGTGCCTGTGTCTAGGATTGAATAGCTATAGTAACGTTTTGTATAGCTATATATTGTTATTCTAAAGGTTATTTCTTTGTATTGAGATTGATAATTTACACTGGCAAAGGTGGTACCGGTAAGACTGTAAATTCATGTTCTACTGCAATCATGCTCGCTTATAATAAGCACAAGACACTGGTAATTTCAGCTGATCCTGCTCACACTTTAAGTGATGCCCTTATGATGTCAGACATTGGCCATGAACCAAAAGAAATCCTTTCTAATTTATATGCATTACAGATTGATCCAGTAACCGAAATGAACAAACAATACGGTACAATCCTTTCTTATATAGCGTCAATATTTTCTGCAAAAGGAATAGATGAAACTCTTGCGTACGAAATTGCAATGTTACCTGGAATGACTCAATTATTCTCTTTATTGAAAATTGAGGAAGTTATGCGCACTAAAATATTTGATTGTATAGTTCTTGATATGCCAGCATCTGGAGAAGCTTTAAGATATTTATATTTTCCAAAATTAGTTGGAAGTATTGGAAGAAAACTTACTGGGCTGGCAGGAATTTTCAGTGGAGTTACCAGAATGTTTCAACCATTGTCAAAGGCTCCGACTCCATCGAGAAGCGTTCTACAAAGTGAACTAGAACTATTAGATAGGCTTGAGCTGCTGTCAGAAGTTATAAGAAATCCTGATATAGCTAGTATAAGACTGGTCGTCAATCCTGATACATTCAGTATAGAGAACGCTAAGAGAGCGTTCGTTTCGGCATCCCTTTACGGAATAAACGTTGATCTTGCTATAATTAACAAAATTATGCCGTTAGGTAGTCCTGATCAATATTATGCAAACTGGGCAGATTTCCAGAGAACAAAAGTAGAAGAAGCGAAGTCGAACTTCTACCCTCTTCCAATTAAAGAGGTCAAACTTCACAATAGCGAATTATGTGGAGTCGAAATGTTGCAAATGAATGGAGAACTGATGTTTGGGAAAGAAGATCCTGCGAAGATATTCTATATCGGAAAGGCATTTGCTTTTAAAACAGAGGATTCTACATTGCGAATGACGGTTAAGGTTCCTTTTACCGAGAAGGACGATTTTGATATAGAACGATATGGCGATCAGCTTACGATAAAGGTAAAAAATCCTGTTGGATATCTTGTTAATATCATACCCTTGCCCAGTGCTACTATAGGAATGAAGCTTGTCAAAGCTAAATTACTTGGTGATGAACTAAATATATTATTTGAGAAGTAAAAATGATAACGGTAAAAGATGAAAACAATACAATGGATAAATGTTTCATAAATTGCATAGTTGGTTCGAAATAAAATAATGACAAGCTCTTGTTATAATCTGTTTGGTTCTTCGCGCATATGGTTTAAATAATATGTATCTTGATTATTCTCAGATAAGTATGCCAATAGATCCAGACTTTCCAAGAAACCAGCAAGTAATAGGTAAGCATATGCATTCTGATGGTGAACACTACCATTTTGTTTGGGGCCCAGGGAAATTAGCCGAGGCTGCAGAGAATGAGGAGGTAAAGTCAGCTTATGCGACAAGAGGAGAAGAAATTACTCCTCTAGGGTCGCATGGCACTATGGTTGCAGTTGACTGGGACTCATGCGTAGCAGATGGTGCTTGTATCGAAGCCTGTCCCGTGCAAGTGTTTCAGTGGTATAGAACAGAACAGGATGTCCCAGCGAAAGATGTAGCTAATGCAACAAGCGCTGGAACTGGTAGCACCGTTAAGGAAGAGAGAAAAGACTATACAGACAAAGCTGATCCAATAAGGGAACACGATTGTATATGGTGTATGGCCTGTGTTTCAGTATGTCCACCTCAGGCTGTCAAAGTAGACCAATCTAACTTGGAATTTCACGAAAAAGCATCGGGAACCTTCAATGAATCGCTATCCAAAGGCAGTGCGCCTCCGCCCCATGCACATTAATAAACAAAACCTTTTACCTTATTTTTTCTATTAAACAATTGTTATGTGATATTATCATAGTAGTCAGATCTTGATACCCTATCATCTACGTACTTGAATTTACGAAAAACAACTTGAATTAGCACATTTTGTTTGAAGATTAAATCAAAGTTGCTTCCGAGTAATAAACAATGGTTCTTATAGCAGATTCATATATGGGCATGTTTTCACCTGAGGATATTTCATATAGGATTACGAGATTTATAGCTGGCAATGTAGGCTTTCCATTTATAGATAAACATGAGATAATGGCGACATTTTATCTATTTGGTAAAGATGATGGCGTAAAAGGAGATATAGAAATTTTGGCCGCTACTGATCTAGCAAGAAGAACAATTGAGCAATTATCTAGGGATATAAGGATGTTTATTAACAATCCTACTAAAATGCATCATGATTTTGTGCGTGAAAGCTATACCAGAAGAGCCTTACAAATTTCCATTGAAGTGCAGAATGACAAATCGTTTAATTTATATGAAATGAATAAACGTATTGCTACTGATCCCATCATTCTATCAAGTTGCTTTGCACAACACATTGCATACTATGCACAAGACCATTTTTTTGAACTATTTGGACCACTCAAGGAAAATCAGATTCCCACTACAATAAAAAAGAAGCTTGAGGGGAGGATGTTGTTATTGGGATTTAATGTAAAAGATTCTAAATCGTTACCAGTTAAAAATACGCTTATTCCATTCATAAATTGGATAATAAAGAATAGTTAACTTACTATAAGGATAACCTTCATGTAGAAATTTAATTTGTAATTATTCTAAACAAGCTGACAAAACCCCTTTTACTATTGCATATAAGCGAAGAGAAAATAAAGTTTACAAATCATAGACAATAAATTAGAATCTTAGAGAATAGTCTATAACTCTTATCATATTTTTCACGTCAAAAACCATGACATTTGTTGGCAGATTAATAGTTAAAAGTCGTTCTTCCGGAGGATCATATTTTAAAACATGGATCAAAGTTCCTTTAGCCATTCCCTTTCCACTTCTTTTTTCAATCATGATCTCTGGCTTAAACAGTGCATCAAATGTCAAAAGGTAAGTGCCACCCCACACGTTTATTGAATATTCTACTTTATAGTAAGGAATTGACATTCTTGGAAACAGAAGGTTAGATGCTCCATGAAGAATTTCATTCTCATTGTACAGTCTTCCATGAAATTCATCAATGAATGGAACCTTGGAGAAAACGGTTGATTTTAATGATTTCCTAATGCATATCGTTGCATATCGTGCAAATTCTTCCTCAGGCAAGGTTGATGGGCCATATCTGGCATCATCGTACATTATGATCCTGCGATTAACAAGAAATTTTTCTGAAGTTTCAATTAACCTGCGAATGTTTTCGACAAACTGCTGTTCATTACATTCATAAATAGGCATTAAACTTTTTTCACTCCATCTATAATTTTTGAAATAGTGCTTTTAGAAGCGCAAATGGTAATAATAGGATCTTTTGGATAAGCATCACCGATTTCTTCTGAAATGCTAATTCTTTCGTTATCCTTAACATATAGCATCTTCTTCCAAAATTTACCTTCTGCTACAATCGTCGTAGTACCATTAATTGAAAAGCCGATTTCTGATAGGTTATATTCTATTTTTTCTAAAGGTATGAACACAGAAATCGATTTTAATTCCTGCTTGTTTTGCATTATTCTTTGAAATGCAATTCAGGTATAAAAATCGGTCGCATATGCATAACGAGGGAGGCTGATTAATTTAAAGGAACAGAACTGTACAGATATTATGAAGATAAGAAATATTCGAGCTAAATCAAGCAGTGAATTATAAGTATGCAATTAAATGTAACATTCCCTAGTCCGTGACGTAATCTCTATCTATCTTTTTAGTCAAATAATTCCTAGAAGGATCTCCTTGTCTGCATATGCTATATTTTTGCAATTTACATATTTTATACTGATTTGTGGATTGAGTGTCTATAGCGTAATTCGCCTATTATTATAATCAGAGGAAGTTTAACACAAAAATTTGCTTTCCATAAAACACATTAAACCGACTTATTAAATACGATCTATGAGTAGTCAGACAAAATCAGATTACGAACTTTTACTTAAGCGTTTACAAGATAAGCTTGGTAATACTTCAAGAAAGGCTGTATCAAGACTCGAGGTTCCCACTCCACATATTATTTGGATCGGACAACGTACAATTTTCAGAAATTTTATCGAATTTCCAAAAGCATTGAGAAGAGACCCAGAGAAATTACTGCTTTATCTTAACAAGGAACTTGCTTCTGCTGGTTACATCGCTGGTGACAGAGTAATATTCCTTGGACGTAAAGAACCTTCATCTTTTGGAACACTAATAGACAGGTATATCAAAGACTATGTAATTTGCCCTGTATGTGGGAGTCCTGATACTAGAACTGAAAGGAATAGAAAACTTGGATTTTTGTTATGTGAAGCATGTGGTGCAAGATCCTCAATTAAAGGAAATTATGCTTAAAAATAATTTATTCAAATAAAAATTATAATAACTAGTGTGATATTACGTATGCCACATTTTACTCATTATAATATTGTTCCTTTATTATCATAAATTTCAGTTTAACAAATATAACCTTAAAGCATTTTACTCTACAATAAGTTAAAGTTGACTATTGGTTCTAAGTACGAACTTGGGAACCTTCTCAGATAGATATGACTGCAATAATGTCACTTCATCATGAAACGCAGATACAGCAGCCAGAAAACAGCTTTACTACTGGTCAGAGTTGGGGAGCCTTAAGAAAAGCATGGAAAGGCTATAGAATCGCAAAGGTACAGAGTGACGATGTCAAAATGCGGGAATACGCAACGAAAATTAGAAAGATCCAAACAGAACTGCGAGTCAATGTAACATCATTTCCCCAGTTAGACATCGTTTAGGGAATTTTTTTCCTTGTTTCCAGTCATACAAACTGTTACTTTTTATTGGGTTGCTACTAGTGTGATTTTTTCTTTTACATTTTGGTGATATATACATTAAACATGTATAAAACACCATTTAAATTGCTTTGGATGCTAGAGCCAAAAGAGAGTGTAGTGAGATGGTCTTCATCTATATTTATCTTGATAAATACTGCTCTGACAGCATCATTTATGGACTGTTCATGATTGGTGATTCTATTCTATATGGATTGCATCATGGTGTCTAAAAAATCAACAGCTAATAATAGATATTTTGAAATTTCAGATTTATAAATTTAAAAACTGTCAGAATAAATGGTTTCATAGCAAACAATGTATTTCATTTTATATTTCATTCTGTCCGTTGAGTTTAATGATGGCAAGATAAACAAAGATGATTTTGGTTGACGTGATTAATACGATCAAATGAATTTTACTAAAACAATTTTAAGTCTATAAACTCTACCTGGGTTGTAGACTAAACGATATGTAATTATTTGTGTTACTCTGATTTTTTGATTGCTGATCAATTTTGGAAAAAGAGGATGATATAATTGAAGAAACCGAAGAATCAAAACACGAAAATGATACAAATGTGACTGAGGAGCTCAGTAAGGTTAAAGAGGAATTGGATTTAGTTAGAGAGGAATTGTATAAAGCTAGAGAATCTTCGGACAATAATCTTAATAAATTAAAGTATATGATGGCCGACTTTGATAATTATCGTAAACAAATGGAAAAGCAAACAGCTTCAAAAGTTGAATCAACTAGAGCTGAAGTCCTTTTGAAGTTCCTGAATATTCGTGATGATTATTTGCGGGCTCTAGAAATTGCAAAACAGAGCAAGTCTGAAGCCGTTGTAATTGAGGGCCTAGAAGCGATTTTAAAGAACCTTGATTCCATTCTTAAATCCGAGGGTATTATGGAAATTGAAACAGTTGGAACTCCTTTTGATCCAAACATCCATGACGCTATTAGCTACTCATATCACGACGATGTACCAGAGAATACTGTCACAAGCGAGATTCGAAAAGGGTACATGCTAAACAATAAAGTTTTAAGACCGGCCATTGTAGAAATTTCTAGAAGGATAGTTAAAAATACCGATAATGATACAGGGAAAATAGAAAAGGAGACTGAAAATTAATTATGGGCAAAATTATAGGAATTGACCTTGGAACAAGCAACTCTGCTGCGGCAGCGATGGTCGGTGGTAAACCTACAATCATACAGGCAGCGGAAGGTACTTCTGTTGGAGGAAAGGCGTTCCCCTCAGTTGTTGCTTTTACTCGTGAAGGCCAGCTTATTGTAGGTGAGCCAGCAAGACGTCAGATGATATCAAATGCCGAAGGTACTGTCCTTGCAGCAAAACGCAAAATGGGAACTGATTTTAAATTCACTGTATTTGGTAAGCAGTACACTCCGCAACAGATATCTGCATTCATCTTACAAAAAATAAAGAGAGATGCTGAGGCTTTCCTAGGGGAAACTGTGGATAAAGCAGTAATCACCGTACCTGCTTACTTTAACGATAACCAAAGGCAGGCAACAAAGGATGCTGGTGAAATTGCAGGATTACAGGTCGTGAGGATCATCAATGAGCCGACAGCTGCCTCATTGGCATACGGATTGGACAAGGTTCAGAAAGATCTTAAAATTATGGTCTTTGACTTGGGGGGCGGAACACTGGATGTTACAATAATGGAAATGGGAGGAGGAGTTTTCCAGGTTAAAAGTACTTCTGGTGATACTCAGCTTGGAGGAACGGACATGGATAATGCTTTGGTTGATTATATTATCCAAGAATTCAAACAGCAATCTGGATTAGATGTTAGAAATGACAAAGCTGCAATGATGAGGATAAGGGAGGCAGCAGAGAAAGCGAAAATTGAATTATCAAATATTGTTACTACTGAAATTAATCTGCCGTTTCTTGCATACGATGCTACCACAGGTCCAAAGAATCTTATATTGTCTTTAACTAGAGCAAAACTAGAAGAGCTGCTGAGGCCAATAATTGAAAGATGTAGATCACCTATGATGCAGTCTATTCAGGATGCGAAAATAGCACCAAATGAAGTTGATAAAATCATATTGATTGGTGGACCTACAAGAATGCCGATTGTTAGACAATTCGTTGCAAACGTTATGGGTAAGGAGCCAGAACGCGGTGTGGATCCAATGGAAGCTGTTGCAATGGGAGCAGCTATACAAGGAGCTATTATTTCCGGCGATGTGTCAACAGACATACTTTTAGTAGATGTCACACCACTTACTCTAGGTGTAGAAGTTCTTGGTGGTTTAAAAGAGCCTCTAATAGAGCGTAACACCACAATTCCTTCAAAAAAGAGCAAGGTGTTTACTACTGCAGCTGATTACCAGACTGCCGTTACGATTCATGTAGTGCAAGGCGAAAGACCTATGGCATCTGATTGTGTATCGCTTGGGATGTTTAACCTATCTGGAATCCCCCCAGCACCAAGAGGTATACCCCAGATTGAGGTTACTTTTGATATAGATGCGAATGGAATCTTGAACGTTACAGCCAAAGACATGGCTACATCAAAAGAGGCAAAAATTACTATAACTGCAAACACTAAACTGTCAAAAGAAGAGATCGAGAAACTAAAGAAAGAATCAGAAAGATTTGCCGATGCCGATAAAAAGAAGAAAGAGGAGGCTGAAATCAAAAATGAAGCTGATAATTTGACCTATGCAGCAGAAAAACTAGTAAAGCAAGATCTGAAAGATAAAATCAAACAAGAACAAGTAGACAGAGTCAACAAATCTGCTCAAGATTTGAAGGATGCAATTGCTAGCAACAATGTAGACAATATTAGGTCAAAGATGCAAGAATTGAAAAATATTCTTGGTGAGGTTAGCGCGGAAGCTTATAGAGCTGCAGGAGCCCCCTCTGCATCTACTACTACCTCAGGAGGAGCAACAGCAGATGGCACTGGTTCCGCCGGTACAGGGTCTAATGTTGGAGGATTTGACTCAGGTACTAATACATCAGACACAACGCCACCACCTCCACCTTCATAATATTGAACAACATCTTACACTATTGATAATAAAGAACCATAGGAGTGTGAAAATATGAGCAAGAGGGACTATTATGATGTTCTTACAGTTAGTAGGAATGCAAGTAAGGAAGAAATCAAGAACGCATACAGAAAGTTAGCATTACAGTATCACCCTGACCGAAATAAGTCACCTGGATCTGAAGAAAAGTTCAAAGAAATTTCAGAAGCATACGCTGTTTTGTCTGACGATGAAAAAAGAAAAAGGTACGACATATATGGCCATGTTGGCGCCGAAGAGGTATTCAGAGGCTCGGAAGCAAATTTCGATGAAGTCTTCAGAGATATGGGATTCAGTGGTGTTAAGGATATTTTTGAGCAGATATTTGGAGGCCGTGGTGCTGGCGGTTTCAGCGGTATGAGCGGTAATGATCCTTTTGGTTTTGGCTTTAGCTTTGGTAGAGGTGGAGGTAGAAGAAAAGGACAGGATATTATTTATGACATTGAACTTTCCCTAGAAGACGTCCTTAAAGGAAGAAAAGATAAACTAGATCTACCAAAACTTGAGAAGTGTAACAATTGTGGTGGAACTGGTGCTGCACCTGGAACTAAGCCAAAGAAATGTAGCGTTTGTAACGGCCAAGGACAAACTAGACATATATATAATCAAAATAGATTTTCCACTTTTGTATCACTAGAGCCATGCCAAACGTGCCAAGGTCAAGGCGAAATTATTGATAAACCCTGCAATATCTGTAATGGTTCAGGCAGAGTCAGAAGAAGTAAGAAAATAGATATAGAAATTCCTGCAGGAGTAGAGGATGGAATGACATTGCAATTGCGTGGTGAGGGAGAGCCATCCGAAAATGGATTTCCTGGAGATCTATTAATAAGAATCCATGTTAGACAACATCCACTATTTGAGAGATTAGAAGACGGTCATCTGCTTTACAATCTTAATCTTAAATTTACTGATCTGGCACTTGGAACAGAAGTTCGAGTTCCCACGCTTGACGGCCATGAAAAATTAAAAATTCCACAGGGTACACAACCAAATACTATTTTAAAAATTAAAGGTAAAGGACTGCCTCGCTATGGTGGATATGGTAAGGGTGACCTACTTACTAGAATCGATATTAAGGTTCCAACCAAATTAAATGACAGACAAAAAACATTAATTAAGCAGTTAGAAATAGAATTTCAAAGTAGAGAAGAGGGCGTATAATAGATATACATTTATAGGGATGACATTCTTCAAAGTGAAAATCCCATCCAAGATTAATAAAAATGTGGTATGTAGTTTCTTGGTTATATTCTAAATTTTTTAGAATACGTGTAATCTGTAAAATTTAATTATCGGGTAGTGTATTAATTCCCATGCACATAGAATAGGTCTAAATTGAAAAGAATAAATTGTAATGCTATTGAGTTGTCAAGTGGCTCTATCTACAGAAATGAATAATGCTCAGTTTTCTCGATCACTCTGTTATTATCTAACATACTTCTTTTTGACTAAACTTTATTTCCAACTTACGTTTTCCCACTCTTTAATGCATAATATATATTCTTATTTATAACAAACTACAGATGTGCATGCAATTGAGGCAAGAAGGGTTTCGAAGGCATATAAGGATTCAAGACATGTAGCATTAAACAATGTGTCATTAAATGTGGAACCCAGAAAAATATTTACACTTCTTGGTAGAAATGGTGCTGGTAAGACCACCTTTATACGTATATGTGCTACTCAGTTAATGCCTTCTGCTGGAACAATATCTGTACTTGGGTATGATGTTTTAAAGGAGCCAAGTAAAATAAGAAATGTTATTTCTATAGTTCCACAAGAAGGAAGGCCATTGAGAGCACTTACTCCTTGGGATCATGTATATAATTGGCTACAAATTAGAGGGGAAGATAAAAAAGTGGCTAGAGAAAAGACTGAAAACATTTTAAATAAGCTTGAACTTTATGAAGCAAAAGACATGCCTGCAATGAACCTTTCGGGGGGCATGAAACAAAAAATCCTTGTAGCAATGGCAATAGCTACTAACGCTCAATTACTATTCCTTGATGAGCCGACAATCGGTTTGGATCCCGTTTCAAGACGTCAGGTCTGGTCAGCAATCAAGGATTGGAAAAAGGAAGGAGGGTCCATCTTGTTAACAACACATTATATGGATGAAGCTGAAATGCTTTCAGACAATATTGTGATAATAGATAATGGCCATTTAATAGCAAAGGGTACAATGCGTGAACTACGAAAGTTCATACCGCAAAATATAAGAGTAGATATTGCAAAGGATGGAATTGATGTCGATTTACTCAGATCATACGGTTCAATAGTGGACACTGGCACTGATACTATACGAGTCTTTACTTTTGAGTCAACTATTAAAGAATTGTCAGAATTTGCGCTAAAAAGAAATCTTTCATTTACAATTTCTCCAATAACTTTAGATGATGTATTTGTCTCACTTGTTGCCAATAGTGTTGGAACAGTAGGCCATAATGACTTAATAGATTAAGTGGAAATTAGTGGAATTTATGCCATGATTACTATTGATTTAAACCCTGTATAGAGGCTTTCCTATGCTTTATGGTATAGATGGATATCACGATTTTATCATTGATATATATTGGCGTATTATATCACAGCAATTTATTGCGGGGGTTGCCAAGCCTGGTCAAAGGCGTGAGATCAGACGTATTTGTCCGGCACGATGCTCAGATGTTAGGATATTTGACTGGGCTACCTCATCCCTTAGGGGTCCGTGGGTTCAAATCCCACCCCCCGCACTATAGAACCTTTTTTCAAAATGCACTTTTAAAATATGTGGTTTAAACTGATGAATTAATCATTGCATTGTGGTTACTAAAGGATTTAGGAAATTTACAATATATGTGATGGGGTAGAAGTTAAAGAATTTACGTACTAACGATAGCCTATTAGTTAATCTATTCTAGAATAGTAATAAATTGACCTTTAATTGGAAGATATGATATCGTCAAGACTAATTTTGTTAGAAAAAATAGTTGTCGTGACTACACAAGCGATTTATTCAAAATTTACTGCCAGACAATTTACCTAAACCAATGCTAGAACTAATTGTAGATAAGTTAAAATTAATCTTTACATTATCTTGTAGTACTTTTAACAGACCATATTCTAATGTTGACGAGTTGGTAAAAATAAAAAGTTAGTTACATTATAAAGTAACTTCTCTATATCATTCTCTGATACTAACCAATTTTGAGTAACAAAAGGAGTGAGAAACATTTGTTGATAGCATTTGATATGGATGGTACTTTACTTGATGGAAGATTGGTTTTTACCCTTGCTGATAGATTTGGACTATCAGATAAAGTTAGAGAAATCCAAAATAACATCCTTTTGCCTGGATATGAGCAAACTAGGAAAATCGCGATGCTATTCAAAGGACTTGATCAACAAGATGTAAGAAATGCCATTGAGAACATAAAGTTAATGAAGAATTGTGATAGAGTTGCAAAAGAATTTAAAGAGCTTGGGTACGTAGTGGGAATAATTAGTGATAGCTACACTATTGCAACAAATTATGTAGCAGAAAAATTGAACTTTGATTTTAGCGAATCTAATATACTTGAATTAGATCAAAATGGAAAGTTGACAGGTAACGTTAAGATGCCTTTGGGATGGGAAAAAATAGGATGCTACTGTAAAATTTCGGTTTGCAAAAGATATTCGCTAGAAAAGAATGCACAAAAATTCAAAATTGCATTAGAATCCACTGTGGCAATTGGGGATAGCAAATCTGATTTATGTATGTTAGAACGAGCAAATATTGGAATTGCGTTTAGACCAAAACAAAAAATACTAGAGGAGAAGGCGGATGTGTCAATAAAAGAGGCAGATCTTGCTATTGTCACGCAATTTATATAGACATTGTTTAATTGATTCAGCGTTGGAAACAATATTTTAAAATTGATTAACTAATAATGCTTTTAAAGAACACCTGGTAAATAATAAAATAACTATTTAGTCACACTTCTTCAGCCTCTTATTCTATTTTTGCTGCAGCGTTTTTTTACTTATTCGGAGACAGAGATATATTTCCCTGTGTAGAAATGCTGTCAGCGGGGTGGGGAAGCCAGATCTCATAGAGGTTAGGTAATCCCGGCGGGCTCATAACCCGCAGAGCGGTTTCCACTTAAGACAAACACGTGGCCGTATGTTCAAATCAACCCCCCGCTATTGGCTTTTATTGTGATCCATCTGACCGATCACATATGCTTAAAAACATATACAATGACCACAGATAATGGCAATGTTTGTTTATAAATATTAGTTAGGGTTAACATCAACATTTACATCACCACATTAGTTAGAGATCATGGCAGCAGCAACGCTTCAAGTGTTGTCTTACATCTCATATCATCAATAACTGAAGAAATAGTCGAACAAAATACAATAACAATAAATTATTATGTCCTCACCACGAATAAAGTTTGTAAACAATATGAAAACGCATTTCTTGAATGTCATATGCAGATATAGCTGCAATTTTGCCATCGATAGTTGCTTAAGAAGAGAAGCATACGAGGGATTGAAGTAGATTGCACCAAATTTTACAAGGAAAAATATATGCCTAAACTGTTAAGACATATTAGCTTTGATAGAACGGCTCATGGAAATCCTATGCTCAAGGGAAGAGACTGGTATGCAGAATTGCAAGAACTAACAAGGGATAAACAAACGGAGCTGACTTGAAAGTAATAACGTGATCATACTCAGTTAGTTTTAGATTGCAGGTCAATGACGTTATAACTATAAGCGAAATTGTTAAGCTTCATTATATTGGGACATAAAAGATAGATAGAAGAAATACTTCTTATAATATCTAGGTATAATTACTAAGCATCAAAAATTGTAACTCTTACATCACAACAAATGACTACTTATATTGGATTGCCTCTAGGTAAGCAATTCCTGTAGTCAATTTATACAATAATAACTATTTGGAAGAATAAAACCATCTGGCAAACAATGATTCTGGATATAGACCTACGGGTGACTTTTCCATGCCATATCTATGAATAGGTTTGGTTAAATGTCTGTGTGATTTTGGGGTCGGAAGATATAATCCTGTCTTTATATTTCTGTTTTGCAGTACACAAATTTTCTTATTAATCCTGTCTTTATATTTGCATCTATCACACTGGAATCCTTTATTTCTCCCTTCTGATTTCATTCGCTTTCCACAAGCTTTGCATAAAGGATTAAGCGTATCGAATATTTGTACAAGTTCTAGGATGTAAAGATACTCTATATTCAAAATTTTTGGATGCTTTGATGTTGCTTTTCTGACCCCACAACCAATTTCGATGATGTCGCCTCTTACTAACTTTGAAGCGATAGTTGTTAAACCAGTTGGCTCGTATACTACAGCTGGACAAGTAACTCCATTAAAATCCTCTATCTCAAACAACACGTGGCCTCCTTGCATAATATATGGTTTAGTACTGATTTTACAATGGATATAGCCAGCAGCATAAGCTTTGATCTGAGATAATTTCAATTCGTTTTGTAAATGCATATTCGTCCCTTGGTTTGAGCGAAAAACCATATAACCATCCAATTTCTCCTCTAACTCTAATCGTTCCAGTGATGAAACTACCACTTCAGGGTTTTCTCCCCTTATACCACAGAAAACCGGATCTGGGCCATGAGGTGTAATTAATACGCGCCTGTAATTTTGATCGTAATTGTTGAAAGTGTTTGGGAATGTATTTTTACTATATTCGATTACCTTTAATATATCCACTACTCTATCTGTACCACAATATTCTGGTTTTCTGTATGCTATGGCTTCAAAGGTATGATCCTTGTGTAGCAAACAACCAATTGCAGCTAATGAGCCTACTAAACCTCGGCCATCTCCAAAGGCTAAGTATTCCATTAAGTGTTCTTTTGCAATCTTTTCTGCTTGTTTCCTGCTCAGAATGTCAAACATTGCAACTCGACTGAATTCTTTTATAATATCTGGAATCTCTTCTCCTTTAAAAAAGACAACAGCAGGATTTGCACCTGAACCTATATTTGATCCCTCCTCTATACTTTGTTTTACATATCCAATTATTTTATCATGGCTCTTTGCTCTCACCCTTAAACAAACAGCGCCATTGCCGCGTGTCTTCCATGGAACATTAGGATTCAATCTAATCAGAAGTGGGTAATCAATAAACTTTGCATTTATCTTTAACAAATAGTCTGTAATTTTAAATGCCAATTGAGTAGTACATCTGGATAGCGTTGAATCGGTATCATCAAATCCAATATGCAGAATGTCGCAAGATTCATCCTTGATGATGCTCATCACATTTCTCTAGACTTTCAAATATTAACTTAAGAATAAACGATATTTTTACTTATTGCTAGAATATGACACATTATAGAATTTTATTGTATCTGGTATTCGATATTATTGTTATTTGGACGTCACTGTAATGAGATCATACGGGCGTCTTATTAAATTAGAAACCGTTATAAATATACAATATAATTGTGTCAGTGAAAGAGAGCATTTCTTCGCCTTTCTGTGCATCATGTCGAATTTTTCATGTTAATTCTAATCCTGTATCATATGGCTCTTAGTGGCCCTCTTTTGAAAACCTAATTATTTGATAAAACTTATCAGTGGGTATGACAATAAGGAATAAGGAACCAACTACATCTCAAAACATTAAATGCGATATATGTAGTATCATATTTACAACAGAACAGGACCTGGAGCAGCATAAGAAACTGGAACATAAAGAGCATCAGAGGCCAACTGGCGTCAGTTAGGTTAATTTTTTATTTGTAATAATAAATTTATCTTTTCGTACTAATATTGTCATGTGCTATTACATGAAATTGATTCTCTGACTTCTCACTTTGCTCATCTTCATATTCAACTTTGGAAACATTTTAACAGATTTGCCTTTAACTTTCGATATAAGCGGCTAATTAGATCAATTAACTTTTATGAGCAAGGCCTTAAATTATAATATGTACTACTTTTTCACCAAGAATTCACTAAAATATTGGTTTTGTAACTAATAATACCAATTAACATAATTCCGTATAATCCAATGCGCTATAACACGAGGTTAAATGGCTTAATACAGTTGACGAATTTATGTTAGCAAGTTAAGGTAGTTATGAAACTTTTCCTCACTATAAACAGTTAGTTTTATTACAACTCGTGACAGTATAAAATATATGGATACTAGGTCAATACAAGAAATTGATTTTATAAAACGAAATGGTCTGCTGCCTGTTATAGTTCAAGATAAAAACACAAAAGATATCCTTATGCTAGCATATGCTAACAGAGAGGCACTTGATTATACTGTTAAAACAGGGAATGCTTATTTTTGGAGTAATTCTCGTAGTAAATTATGGATGAAAGGAGAGGAATCCGGGAACACACAGAAAGTTACTGAGATATTGGTTGATTGTGATTCTGACGCTTTGTTGTATTTGGTAGATTCAAAGGCTCCAGCTTGCCACACTGGTAACCGATCATGTTTCCATAACCTGTTAGAAAGGAATAAATTGAGATAATTTCTAAAATTTTAGACAAATCAAACGAATTGTATTGATTACCCGATAATTCTTGTAATGTATAAAGCTGGGATCAAGTGGTACGGGTACTTTTGTAGAAAAAAATTTAGTAATATTAAAATTGTTCTTAGAGAACCTTATGTATCACAGTCATAGATAGCTGGTAATCAAAAATGGGCAGTATCCAATCTTTAAAATGTAGAGAATGTAGTAATGAATATGAACCTCAGTTTAAATACATATGTGAAGAATGCTTCGGTCCACTGGATGTTATTTATAATACTTCCACTATTCAAAAGCAAACCCTTGTATCAAGAGAGGACAAGACCTATTGGCGTTATTTCGAACTACTCCCAATTTCTGATAAATGCAATATTGTAAACCTCAATGCGGGTTTTACTCCTTTGCAATATGCAGATAGGCTTGGTAAAGAAATAGGTGGACTGAAAAAGCTGTATATTAAAAATGATTCTGTAAATCCGACGTTCTCATTTAAAGATAGGCCTGCCGGAGTAGCTGTCTCAAGAGCCAAAGAAACAAAATTTAAAGCGGTAGGTTGCGCATCTACCGGTAACCTTGCTTCAGCTACAGCAGCTCATGCTGCTAAAGCAGAACTACCCTGCTATATTTTTGCCCCTTCTGATATTGAACACGTAAAGATATCACAAGCGTTATCATATGGTGCTGAATTTGTTGCAGTGGATGGAACATATGATGATGCCAACAGAGTTGCTTCCGTAATTGGCGACTCCAAAGGTATTGGGGTTGTGAATATAAACATGCGACCATATTATGTTGAAGGTTCAAAGACACTTGCTTTCGAAGTAGCTGAACAGATGAATTGGCGGGTTCCTGACAACCTAATAATTCCAGTTGGAAGCGGTGCAATGTTAAATGCAATTTGCAAAGGATTTGAAGAATTAGAAAGTTTAGGGTTTATCGATAATGTGGCAAATATGAAAATTATTGCTGCACAACCTGATGGATGTGCTCCAGTGGTTGATGCTTTCAAGCGAAAAAATAATGATGTCATTCCAGTTGAAAGACCTGAAACAATTGCGAAAAGCCTTGCAATAGGGGATCCTGGAGACGGATTATATGTATTGAAAAGATTGAAACAATTTAATGGAATTGCAGAAGAGGCTACTGATGATCAAATTATTGATGGAATATTGATGCTTGCTAAAACGGAAGGCATCTTCACGGAACCTGCTGGAGGAGTCTCAATAGCAGTACTCAGAAAGCTAATTGAAGATAGCAAAATTGATAATGATGAGACAGTAGTTTGTTACATCACTGGCAACGGCCTTAAGTCTACGGAAGCAATTATGGATGTACTTCCTAAACTTAATGCTGTAAAACCTGATGTTCAGATAGTTTCAGCAATGATTAGATAACCATACATATTTGTATGATGGTGTAAACAAATAAATGGCAAAAGTTGAATTCACAATTCCAGCAGTCTTGAACAAAGGCGCAGGCGAAAAAAAAGTTTCGTTAGAAGCGAGCAACTTATACGACGCATTTGCAAAAGTTTCTGACTCAATGGGAGAAGATTTTAAACGGAGAATATTTGACCTTAATGGTAAACCGCGTGCCCTAATTAACATTTACATCAATGGCAAAAACATGCGCTTCAGCAGTGATGGCATGGCAACATCGCTTTCAGAGGGGGATTCTATATATATATTGCCAGCGGTGGCAGGGGGAGCGAAACTTACGAATGAGGATTTACAACGCTATTCCAGGCAGATAATGCTTGAAGAAATAGGGTTTACTGGAATGGAGAAGTTGCGCAACTCCAAAGTTTGTGTGATCGGGGTGGGCGGAATTGGAAACCCTATTGTAACTCAATTGACCGCAATGGGAATTGGTAAACTAAAAATAGTTGATAGAGATGTCGTGGAGATTTCAAATTTACACAGACAACATCTTTACACACAGAATGACATTGGTAAAGTCAAGGTTGAAGTAGCAGCAGAACATTTAAAGAGAATAAATCCCATGGTTGAAATTGAAGCTGTTCCAGTTTCTGTTACTAAACAGGCAGCTGAAAGTATTATCAAAGGGGTCGATATCGTTATTGATGCACTAGATAGCATCGATGCAAGATATGCACTAAATGATGCATGCATTAAATTCAATATACCTTTTATCTATGCGGGAGCATTAGGAATGCTAGGTTCAGTTTGTACTATATTGCCTAATAAATCTGCATGTCTGCGGTGTATATTCCCTGCATTGGCTGAGGATGATATGCCGACTTGCAGTACTGAAGGAGTACATCCATCAATATTATATTTGGTAGGTGGTATCCAAGTATCAGAAGCAGTTAAGATAATCACAGGGCAGCAACCGACACTTGAAAATAAATTACTTTATATCGACCTAAATGAACTTTCATTTGACAAGATCCGTGTTTTCAGACACGAGGATTGTCCTTCATGCGGACCAAAGAAAGAGATAAAGAAAGCGAATCTTATTGTACAACAGCAATTAATAATTGAACAGCTTTGTGGAAGGGATAGCGGTAAAAGAACATATACTGTTACTCCATCAGAGCTATCTTCGCCAATTAGTCTAGTTGAAATAGTAAAGAATGCAGAATCATTAGGATATCAAGTCAAAACTAAAGGTAACTTAGGAATAACTGCAATAAGCAACAATGGTGGTAAATTATCTGTTAGCTTCTTGACAAGTGGCACTGCAACAATAGTTGGCGCAAGAGACGAAGAAGATGCTCTATCTATATACAGAACATTTCTAAAAGATTTAAAATGAAAAACACTAAACATTACGTTGACGGTATTGTTATAGATAATATTTTGACAGATTAATGAAGCTTAAGGAATAGAACAACCCATAGTAAAGATCGATTTCCAACGTATAGAAGCTAGTCATAGATAATAGAAGTAGAACGAAAGGAAATATGGTCTGTTGAATACCTTTATATTACATATAATGGATCCACAGTAAGATTTGTTCTATAGCATAGTCTTAGGTCTGGTTCTCATCACTTAACCTCCCTCGTATCCATAATTTATCGCTAGGAAGATCATCAACTTATTGTTCAAGGAAATTATTTTTTATTATTTTATTATTTGAAATGAGTCAATCACTTTTTGTATGATTGGTAAGTATCTGGAGTATTTTACTGCGTCTGCATTATACGAAAGGACATATAGTTTATCGCTCTTAATTGTCAAAATATCCATCACTTTAGTCATTCCTACAATAGGATTACTGTATGTATAGATTATTTTGTGTGCTGGATTACCTCCTGAAACACTTGTCTGAGTTGATTCCACAAGATTAAAATTCGGCAAAGCTTTTCTTAAATTAATTTGGGTGACAGCATATTGATCAGGTGATTCATCATGAGATGTTAAATTCCCGACTTCTATTATGAGATATTCTCTAAATGTATCTGAAGTACCTTCTCCCATAGGTGACAGAAAATTAACAGCAATATTTCGATGCTCTTCCTCGATTCCTTGAGCGAATTCTAACTTTTCCCAATTTGATGGATATTGTATTTTAAATCCATAAGTATGACTTTGATATGTCAAGAAAGTACCATAATTTGTTTGTGCTAATGCTATCTGTGTTATAATAGCACTTGGTAATAATAAAACGGGCATTACAATCAATAAATATAAATGACGTGTATTTTGGATACGCATTATTGTATTATATGCTATTGATCCAGTTCCCATACTCTTTCAACCATATTTCGAGCCAATTCCAGAAAAGATCCTCACTTGTTGGCTCTGCAGTTTCTTTTCGTTGTCCATTACGTGATTGATGCTAATTTTCAAGTTCCCATTTATAACCTATGCTATACTTAAAGGTAAACTGTTTTTGCGAATAAAGTTTGCCAGATAGGAGCGTTATTGTTAGTTGTAGCTATAAGCAGATCCGTAAATTTGCTTAATGTTCGACTGCTACGGCAGATCTCATCTATGACGCAAATGTCTCCTTCAGACATAACATCTTCATATCATACAATTAACATTTCATTACGACTAATTTGTTTGGTATAATGATAATTTCCTATCCTAGCAAGGAAATAGAATATCATGGAAACAATATAAGGTCACTTGCACCAGCCTATCACTAAAGTACTTTTAATCAATTCTGCATGAAAGACACCAGAAAGATCGCCCATGGTCCGCAAAACCTAGACAATTCTGAGTTTCCTCAATTCATGACCAACCTAAAGATTGCAAAAGTATGTGGATTAACTTATACTTTTTAGTTTTACTTCATCCAAAATCTTTCACTTTTTCTTCTACAATGATACGCGTAGCTATTGTTTTATAAGTACTGCATTAACAGTACCATGTTGTCCAGGCCTTGAAATTACTCTTGCAGTTCCTGTATTAGTTTCAAGTAATGCGCCTTTACTGAGTACTCCTCTTCTTTCATAATCCTTATTTGCAGAGTTCTTTATTACCTGCAAGATTTTCGACCTTACCACTGTCTTGGAAGCTGGATCTGCCACATTTGCAAATTCTACTGTTTTAAAGGCAGACTTTACATTATTGCCTCTCACTCTTCTTGTAACTACATTTATTGCACCTAGAATAGCTTCATTTGGATATCTGTCGATTTCAAACTTCCTTCGGTCCCTCATAGCAACTCTACGGCCACCTGTAAATTTGCGTCCAGCAAGGTTTTCTATTGACTTTCGCATAGGAATTGTAGTTTTTTACGTTATATAAGACTTTTCTGAGAAGAGGAATCATTATGAATCTTCTTTGTCATTTTGTTTTCCTTTTCGTTATTTGTCGTTGCTACAAGTTTGTTTTTCATAGAATTTAGATCGGTTATACCAAAATAGTTTTGGAATTTCTCTGTTATCTTATATACTTTTAGCCTCCCTAACTTTTCATGTTCAATGAAAGCCATGCTTTCCAATTCTTTAATATGAGCATAAACCTGAGTACCTCTAATCTGGACTAGACGTCTTGAAGTGACAGGTTGTTCGTATGCTATATACGACAGCGTCTTCAGAGCGGCAGAAGGAACTAATGGTTGGTGAGCAAATCTTCTTATGACTGACATGTAAGCAGGTTTTAATTGGAATACATAAGTTCCATCTTCAAGGGATGTAATTTCAATAGCTTTAAAGACGAATTTTGTTTTTTTAATCAGGTCAGTGAGAATTTTCATTGTTTTTTGTTTAGAATTTGTGCCTGATGCTCCTGTCAGTTCCTCTATGGACAATGGCCTGCCTGCAGAATATAATGCAGCCTCAATTCTGGCAGTAATTTCTTCTTCAGGAAGAGATATTACTCGCAACTTGTGAATGTTATCGAATTAGATGATTATTTATTGCTTCTGTTGATACGTCTTGTGATCTTTACATCGTCTAAAGCTTCAATTTGTTCTAAATCCACTTTGTCTTTCATGGCTAGATAAAGCATGGCGATAAAGCACCTCACAACTTCTATAGATTCCATTTTAGCTACAAGCATTTTAAACATTGCTACTCCATCTGCATTTACGATATCTAAAATCATATCTTCATATGCTTTCAATATGTGCTCAAATTTTACTAAATATTGATTAAAATCAAAGGTTTCAACAGGTTCCAATTTTAGTTGTTTCTTTTTTTGTATAGGATTTGCTAATTCTGAAATCATATTTTCAAGGACCTTGAGTAAATCTTCTAAAGATACGGGATATGTTGACTCAATTCTAAAGGGGATTTCTATAGGATTAAGATCTGGTATAGGTTGTTGCGATCGATGATCCTCAACTAATACTTTCCTCTGCATAGCAATTTTCTCTAATCTAAAAATACTTTCAACTTTAAGGCGATATATAATTGATGAAGACAATATGGCAATGCCACATATTCTGAGGTCTTTCTTTCCTGTGGTATTGATGAGCTTAAGAAGCATCTCAAGTAGCATTGTGACATTAATATCCCATACATCTTTCTTTGCGGTAAGAAGAAGTGAAGGGTTAAACAGTAGATTTAATGGCGGTTCAGCAATCATCTTCTTAGAACTCACCGATGAGTCACCATCATTATCATGACGATAATCATCATCGTTCTTTGACATTATTTAAAGGGAATTTAAAACCTATTTGATTGTTCTGGTCAAGAGAAATGACATTATCTAGGTTTTTTGGATCTGACTAACAGGCTAATCTCTTAATTTTAATACTATGTGACATTCTCTATGATATACAAATAAATTTCTTCATCATTGCTAATAGAGTTCATAGTCGCAACGACTGAATCAATCAAAAGACTGAAGCCCTATGTATACGTTACATATAATGGTGGCTCAGTAGAAACCAGTCCTTCATAATAAAGCCATCAAAGCTTTGTAAGAGCATAACACAATATTCCTATTGAAAGAATCAAGGTACGTCAGATTAGCAAATACTATGTTACATGTATTAAGAAATGCTAGAACACCAATAATATTTCTTCACCGAAAGAGCAACCACATACATATTCACCGTCTGGCAGCATATGGTATTATAATCGGTGATGATACGCCAGTACGAAGGAAAGAAGAGTTATCGCCTATTTTCGAAATGGTTAGTTGAGGCCTACTATCTGAGAATGTTTCTTCAGTTATCACATGTACCACATTTTACTATTCTCCAGAAATTCACAGAAAGAGTAAATAAATGGTACGATGCTAGAAAGGATAATTTCATCATTCATAATTCTTACTACGAATACTAGACAAATGTTCGTTGGAGTAGATTCATCTGGCTTTAAAGCAACTCATGCTTCACAGTACTACTACACACAGAAAGAGCAGAACTAAGGAGAAGAAAAAAAATACATTAAAGTATCCTTAGGAGCCGATGTATTAAAAAAACAGATAATCTGTACTGTGAAAATAAGACACACTCCGGCAAGACATGATAACTAACATAGATTTCCGTCCACTTATTATATAACAAATGTATCAGAAATCCTCCCATTATCTTGTAGTTACAGATGATAAAGGGTATGATAGTAGTGAAGATAATCATGTTCTAGTCAGAGAAGAACTCTATGCATTTAGTGTTATACCTGCCCGATATAGACATGTACCAATATGGAAAACACATGGAAGATACAGGAAGCAGATAAAGCATGGGTATTCCAAATTACTGTACAATCAAAGAAACAAGAAAGGATGAAACCATACTTTCAGTGATAAAACGACTATTTGGAGAGCACATTACATCAAAATTGGTAAGAAAGAACACAGAACAGAGAACTGTGTCTTAGATGCATAGCCTACAACAACATGCACAGATTAACCAACCTAGTCATAATATTGGTAGTTTCTACTGAACCTATAATGGTGACTTATTATTTGTATGCGGTAATTTATTATTGCGTGAGTTCAGCGTATATGATGATGGCTTCGTTTATACCACCTCTAACAATGATTAATTTAAATACAGTAATTACAATACCTTATGCGGTTGGAACAGCAGAAGAACAAAGTCCATGTTGACGTCAAATTTCCTCTAATATTTATTCATACTCCTTTCGGTTTAACCTTTTTTGATATAGTAGCAAAAACTAAAGCTGCCAGAATTTATGCTAGATTCAATACCTATCTTATGCCTTTGATCACCGCCTTTGCATTATTTTTAATAGTTGGTTCTTTGATTGCTCTTTTTTCGAACGGAACAGCTCGAGATTTTCAACGTAGTGTGGGTCCACGAGGTGTCCTTCTTATTCCAGTTTTGAATCCTTTTTTTCCTGTAACTTATGGTTTGATAGCGCTTATAATTACACTTGTTATTCATGAAGCTGGTCACGGAATAGTAGCCAGAGTTCACAATATCAGGGTAGAATCTACGGGAATCCTGTTATTCCTTGGAATACCTGTCGGTGCATTTGTAAATATCGAACAGGAATTGTTAGTAAAAGCGTCTATGAAACAAAAGAGTGCAATTTTGACTGCAGGGGCTCTAAATAATATGATATTGGCAGCCATTTCTTTGATTACGCTTTATTTTGTTATATCTACTCTCACACCTATAGCAACTAGTGGTGAATCCAAGACAGGGGTTGTAGTAATGAGTGTAAACGATGGTTCACTTGCTAGTAAGATAGGTTTATCTAAAGAATCCATTATCCAAACTATAGCAGGACAAAAGGTACATGGTGTAGATGATTTGGGCAAGCTTCTTCGATCAAATTTGGGTCATAACATACAAATAACATGGCAAGATAAAACAGGCCAAAAAATAAGTCGTTCTATAAGTCTGCCACCATTTGTTTCATCAAATAAAGGAATTCTGGGCATCGCTATAACCGATGTAACACCTAATCCTTCTTTAGTATTACAGAGATATAAGAGCTGGTTTACTTCAAATCCAATAGCACTGCTTGCCCCTCCGACACTAGGTCAGGGTATGCTTCTAGTTCCATATTCTGATTTAATGGCTCCGAAATATGAGTCAAATATACTAGGATCATCTTTTCCTATAGTTGCAAACATACTATTCTGGATATGGTTTATTAACTTTAATGTCGGAATATTCAATGCCCTTCCAATTACCTTTCTTGACGGAGGCTCGTGGTATAATTCATTGATCGAAAGCAGAACACAAAAATCAAAAGCAAGCATGGTCAAAAATGCCTCTCTTTTATTATCACTTATTATGATCGGGATAGTAATTATGTCCATAGCACTGCCCTACTTCATTAGATAATGGCGTAAGTTAAGCATTCTAATGTGTTTTTGTACTGGCGTTATGAACCTTAAAATCCTCCATTCCAGTCCCTATCATGCTCTATTGAATTTCTACCATATGATTTTCATGGTTATGTATATTGGAAATCAACAAGTATTCTAAAAATATGATAATACAAAAGTAATCCGATGTTCATGTCTCATTAACGCTTTACAAAAATATATTAATGGATAAACCTAATTATAATACGGCTTATAGCCGGTTCAATACTTCATGTTTTTTGCCTCTAAGAAGACACTTTGAAAAGTTTGAGGCAGAAAGTTACCGGAATAGCTGGAATAAGAACAAACGTGGAAGAAAACGAAGATTTAAAAAATAAACTCAATAGAAAAATAAGGAGCGAGAAGACATCTGCTACTGTGGGTTTGAGGAAAGCGAGTAAACGGGAAACAAAAGGAGAACCTGCAGAAGAATTACCAAGTAAACATACAGCAAGTGGAAAAGAGGGGCACTTAATCACAAGATTAAAGACAGACAATAATGAAGATGGCATTACAAAAATTATCTCACAATCTATTCCACCAGAATCACATATTACTTCAGCAAAGTTTGAGGGTCCTAATATTGCATTATATACAAAGAATCCGAAATTTTCACTTACAGAATTAACTTATCACTTATCCTCACTTTCAAAAACACTGAAAAAGAGATTTGTTATCCGTACTGATCCGTCTATACGATTACCAGAAGACGAAACGAGATCAATTGTTGTTAAATTACTTCCAAAAGATGTCCTAGTTTCTGCAGTATTCTGTGACGACGCTATTGGAGAGGTTATTCTAGAAACCAATCGTCCAGAAGTGATAAATTCCACTATGGTAATCCAAATCGCACAGTCTACTGGTTGGATAGCTCATGCAAGACGCTCTCCGCATATCCTATCTAACAGCATCAATTCCATTCACTCTACACTAAAAAATTCTGCTAAAGAAAGGACAACATTTTTACAAGAACTTGGAAATAGGATTTTCCGAGCTCCGTTATTATTAGCTAATACTGCTATAAATGGGAGCTCTGAAGAAAACGGATATAATGAACAGAGAATATTAACTACTGGATCTGGCTCTAGTTCACCACAACAGCAATCATGGCCAATAAGCAAAGAAGAGGTTATACTATTTTGTCTCGGAGGGGTAAAGCAAGTCGGAAGGTCTTGTTTTATCGTCGTAACTCCAGAGAGTAAAGTTATGTTGGATTGTGGAATCAATCCTGGAGAAACTTCAGGGTTGAATGCTTACCCTAGAATAGAATGGTTCAACTTTAATTTGGATGAGCTTGATGCAGTAATTATAAGCCACGCGCATATTGATCATCAAGGCTTTTTGCCTGCCTTGTTTAAGTATGGGTATGATGGTCCGGTTTATTGTACCGAGCCGACTTTACCTTTAATGATTCTTCTTCAAACGGATTCAGTAAAAATAGCAAAAAATAATGGCACATATTTGCCATATGAATCAAGAGATGTTAACGAAGTTATTAAACACTGTATTACACTTCCTTATGGTAAGCCAACCGATATTTCCCCGGATATTACTATCACGTTAAACAATGCAGGTCATATTATGGGAAGTGCGACAGTTCACCTTAACATTTCTGGAGTCCATAACATTCTCTACTCTGGAGATTACAAGTATGCAAAGACTCAGCTCCTAGATAGTGCGTCGTCAATATATCCAAGAGTTGAAACTATGATTACGGAGAGCACTTATGGCAATACTAGTGATGTTATGCCAGATCAATCGGTCGTTTATAAAACTTTTACAGATAGTATCAATAAAACATTAACTGAGGGTGGAAAAGTATTGATTCCCCTTCCTGCGGTCGGAAGAGCACAGGAAATTATGCTTGTCATTGATAAAGAGATGCGCGAGGGACGTCTTATTGAATCACCTATCTACATTGAAGGAATGATTTCAGAAGCAAGCGCTATACACATGTCTTATGCTCATTACTTAGGCTCTAATGTTCGAAAGTCAGTTTCTCTAGGAATTAACCCATTTGAATCAGAATACTTTACTGTAATAAACGGCCATGGTAAGAGAGACGAAGTATTCAACGATGAAAATCCATCTATTATTATGGCTACTTCAGGCATGTTAGAGGGTGGTCCTTCAGTAGAGTATTTTAAAGAGATAGCACCATGTGAGAAAAATAAGATAATATTCGTTTCTTATCAAATTAACGGAACTTTAGGAAGACGTGTTTTGGACGGTGTCATGACGGAAGTGAGCATGCTAGATAAAAGCGGTAAAGTGAAGGTGGTTCCGGTAAGATGTCAGACTCAGAAGATAGATGGCTTCAGTGGACATAGTGATTTCAATCAAATCTTAGGTTTTGTATCAAGAGTAAGACCAAAACGAGTACTTGTAAATCATGGTGAAAAATCAAAATCAGACATTGTGGCAAGTGCAATATATTCTAGATTGAAGATAAGATCTAGCGTACCAGATAACAGAGAAATTGTCAGATTACGATAATTGTTATACTTGTTTCCACAGCCTTTTTAGCCATGTTTGAGGTATAAAAATAGGACAGAGAATTGGCAATAAGATATAGATGCAAGAATTGTAATATCGTGCTTAGTGGAGAAGGTGCTTCAAGACATTATCTTGCTAATCCTACACATAAACTTGAAAAACTTCCGCCACCATTAAAGCCTGTTAAAAATACAGAGGTCAGATAGAGATATTCTATTACTTACTCTCTTATGCTCTCAAGAGTTGAAACGACCTGCCAAAGCATAGTTCTAATATGCGACTGCATTTGAGGATTTTGTGTTACAGTATCTAGCATACTTATAGCATTTGCTGCTCTAACAGACAAGCTGCCACCTTTTTCATCCTTTAGCGTACCTAGGACTTCTTTTACCATGTTTCTGACGTTTCTCTGAATATTATTATTTTTAGTTATTATGTCTAAAGTAGCTACTGCGCTGCTCAAGCGTTCCTGATTTTCTTTTCGTTTTAATTCCCTCTTTATCGAAGTCATATTAACACATATGCACCTAATTATTGATGACTGTAAAATTTAAGAACCAGTGGTTTTTGAATGTTTTTGTTGGTATTATTGAAAACGTTACATATCATCAATCCATCTTATTCACAGTAGTCTTTTATTCTAAATATTTTGCTGCTAAGGGAATATGGTTGTATTTCTCTATTTACTACTCCCTGATCGAGATATAATGATGATTTAATGTAACTTGTATAAAAATTCAAAATAGCAAGGTTATATCGTATTTATCAGTATGTCCTCTCTTTGCGGAATCTATTTCTTTCTGTGTTAATAGGGTTCATAAAAGATTTCTTTGCACACACTGTCACAGCATTAAGATTAAATATTCTTGTGGACAGATTGTGCTAATACTGAATACGTGATAATGAATATACATTAGACAACCATATGCTGGAAATCAACAAAATCTACAGTATTTCTTCAGGATCATATCAAAAGACACTCTTACGTAGAAGGCGTATGCGATAAAGAGTTATTGGTGGTTCTATAAGCAAGAGTAGGTGTCTTCATTTCAATCATCCACCATTGGAAGCCTCAATATTAGCCAGCATAATTGGGTTGGTCGAGAGCAAAGATATCAACTGTACCATTCCGAGGATTGTGGAAAAAGCATGCATATTGTACCACAATTCTTTCTTTTGCATTCGCTACAATTCGTGTGATCTCATGTTATTGTTTTTTATAGTAGCAACTGTAAATGCATTATAGTTAGAAAGGCGTTGAAAATCAATTCTTACATTCAAGATTGAGTTCAATTTTTAATTGGCTATGCTATTGTTGCCACATACAGTAAGTATGGATTATTTAGTTAGAAATTCCAGAAAATTAAAGAAGGATTCAGATTTGAACCTCTCCGATTATAGTGCACCAGTGCTGTGTTGCACGATTCATTAGGTTTTTAATCTAATACAAAACCCGCTAGCTAGGTCATTGTACTGAACATGTTATTATACAGAGCTGCTTTCAATAAGATCTCTTTTACCATGTGAGGAAATTTTCTAGCTGTTACATATTCACCGAATGTTCTTTTAATGGAAGAGAACACGGTTTCTGCTATCCACCTGTATCCATAGTTCATGTTATGTTTCCATCTTTTAGGATTTGTTTGTTGTTTTGATACAGACATGCTCCTATATAGCATGACAGTTAGTTGACTTAATTTTGGAATTAATTACTTCTTGTCTTTATACCAGATTTAATGTGATGATTGGATAGATATCTGAAATTGTTGTTACTGTCGTACATATCATCATCTGCTAATATACCCTTCAGATTATTATTTTCAGAAGCATTATCTACTAACTAACTTCTTTAGCATCTTACCATCATCATGTACATCTTCACTAGTAACTTCCAAAGATAGGATTCTTTTCTTCTTGATATCGACTGCTATGTGTATTGTCAAATATCCTTTTCTTACACGCCATTTGTTGTGATGCATCCATCATTCTCCTCTATTAGCTATTTTAATTCCGGTGCTGTCTAAGGCAATGACAATATCATTTCCTAATCTTTCATTGATTTTAATCTCCAGCCTGTTTATGCGTCTACTTATGGTCTATAATGTGGTGGTGTGGTTGATACTTTATTATCTGCATGAGCTATGACTACGCCCTGTGTTTGTCGATATGGTAGGTGAAATATACTTACTTTCATGTAACCTAGAAGCTGAATAAATGAATCTGAATAGTAGTAGTAAGGTTCACCAACTTTACCAAGGTTCATCTGATATAATTCATGATCCCTTTTATCAACTACATCAAAATCCAAGAGTATTTGGCCACGTCTAACTAGGGCTACATTATAGGAGGAAGCCAGTCAACCATACCAAAATAGTCTCATTAGCAAGCTAAATGCCGAGTGGTCAAAGGAGTATAACCTATAATATAATTAATCGTGCAACAAAGCAGGGCACCAGTAAATTATTTCACGTTTCGATGTAATAAGTGGTAGTCTGTTTTAGATGTGTCATAAAGATTTGACATCTATTATTTATTTGCTAAAAAAATAAGAACATAGGATATTGAAAATCGGATCGGATAATATTCATAGAATAAACGTTGGCGACTTTATTAAAAAGGTAAATGAACTTCCTGCCAATGTGCGATTTGTTAATAACAATTACTTGGTTAATTACATTAAAGACTCCGTTAAGGAGACAGAAAAATACGATAGTTTTTTTATAAATACAAAGGATGAACAATTAGAGGAACTATGGGGAATGCATGGCAAAAATCCGGATGTTGACAAGTATGTGTATAGAATACCGTTAGATACAGATAACGTGTAATAATGAGCGTCTCTAACGCAAAAATAGAAACGTAGTTTCACAATTTGGTGTTCATTCTTCAACATCTTGTCTTTGGATATAGATTAGAACTCGAATTGGGAAAATATCTAATTCTATTGAGTACAATATAGAAGGTTTGACTACGCGTTAGCAAACACCAAATACAATGAAGGAAATACGATCTAGCTAGAAAAGGAGTGCTGTGAAATGAAATTAGAATTGCTTATAAATACTACACCAGTGAGTATAATATCAGATTTGTACTACATATATAGAGAACGATCGATAAAGGAGAGGAAAGATAAGACAATGAAATCGGTAAAATAACATTAGAAAAACGAAGAATCAAAATTTGACCTGACTTTTGCCAATTGATAATGAAAGAACCCTACTTGTGATACAAATTAATATGTATATTTTCTTTAAGTTTCTTCCCAAATCTGGAGCTAGAAGACCCATGTAATCTCTCACTTTCTTTGGACAATGGACCACGTGTATTATTACTTTTTATACATGTTGTGTGGATCTGTTGCAATCTTATTTGCAAGACTGGGATACACTCTTGGGCGAGTGTGTGTGGCAAATTGCCTTAAATATGACCAAACATAATTAGATCACACGTCTTATCACATGTCGATGTTTTAGCACGAGGTATATACGGAATTTATTTCGTTTACATTGGATAAACATAAAGCACATAATGCTCCTCTTTTACTACGCCTGATTACCCTATGCTTTATCAAATTCCAAATAAGTTTTTGTCTTCTAGAAATAATGCTGTTTTTATTATGTGCTTACCCTAATTTTACAAACGATGCCGTTATCTGTGCTCAAAAGTTGCATCCTTTATTTCTATTAGATCTCTAAGTACGGCACTAGCTGTCTCCATGCCGCCCGCACCACGTCCAATTATAGTATGCTGTCCTGAATGTTCTGATGAAAAAGTTAGTGCGTTTAAAGTTCCATTTACATAAAGTGGATCAGTTTTTGATACTTCAGTTGGTTTTACAATAAGGCACTTGTTATCACACATTGCAATCAACTTTATAGCATTACCTCTTTTATGAGCTCTTTGTATATCTGATAACTTGATTTTCCTAATTCCAACACGGTTAACATCTTTCATGGTAACTTTCATATTCATTATCCAATTGGCCATAATTACAAGTTTGGCTGCTGCATCATATCCATCAATATCAAGGGAAGGTGCTGCTTCTGCATACCCTTTTTGTCTTGCATCATCAAGAGCGCTCTCGAAAGTCAAATCTTCTTCCATTTTACTTAAAATGTAGTTTGTAGTTCCATTCAGAATTCCCCTAAATGATATTATTCTATCACCCTTTAGACATCGCTTTGCAAATTCTAAAATTGGTGTACCTCCACCTACAGTTCCACTAAAACGAAGCATGACACCGTTATAGTTAGCTAACTCTAGTAATGAAGGAAAAGCTAAGGCGAGAGGACCTTTGTTTACTGTGATAACATGCTTGCCTGATCTCATAGCTGATATAATGTGTGAAGTGCCAGGTTCCCCATCATTTAGATTTGTAGGCGTTAATTCAAGAAGCACTTCTGCATCTACGTTTTCAATTATATGAGTAGAATCAAGATGAGAACTTCTCTTGTCATATTCCCCGATAGTATCTTTAGATTTCTTGACATCAAGCAATCTTTGGAGATCGAGACCGGCTGAAGATACGCTAGAGCCTTTGCTATCAACACAAGCAACGACGCGGGGCTTGACTCCATATATACTATACAAATCTGCAGAACGAGATAATAGTAATTTTGCGAAGCTTTGACCTACGACTCCAAAGCCAACTACAATTAATCGCAATCCATGTAGGGTAGTGGATGGAGGTTAATATATTTAAAAATATAATTCTCAATGAGTTGCTTTTTCACATATCTTCCTCTACGAACTATTGTCTTTTCTTAATATTTCAAAGTTAAGCGGCAGTTGGCCCGCGGACGATAATATATTCTATGATGCTTTAGAGAACAGAAGTTGTCCTGATAGACTTAAAGAGCATATCGGCAGTAATAAAAAAACCTCTTGTATCCAACTATAAACTGAAAAATGTTTCAGTTCCCTCAATGCAAATAAAAGTTATATTGTAATCGACTGTTGTCCTGATGAGGACCCTAGGATAATATTTATCCCTTTCTAACTGATTCAGTTAGAACTGAATCTTCCTCTTTTGCTTCTTCAAATCCATTGCAATGAGTCAAATCTGGTACAACTGGAGTTTTAGGTAAAAGGCTAAGAAGATGCGTATATTTGTCTAAGAACGCTAGCCCCGCTTGTGTAATTCGGTATAGATCTCTAACTTCAGAATATTCGACTAGTCCTCTCTCTACTGCAATAGATAGATATCTGATCAATTGTGAATGCGATACTGAGGCGTTGTTCATAATCGTAGTTTTGTATTCCCATTTTCCTGTAGCGGAACGCAGTATTGATGCCATGATTTCTATTTCTGATCGATTCTTCATATCTTAGTTAACCTCATCATCCCATACTTCATATTGCTTGCGTACTGTCTTGTAGACTTTTAGTTGATAAAAGATTGGTAGCGAAGTCATTATGACAATCTATTTGCAAAAAACTGACAACATATCTATTCAGAAAAATTGAATATCTTCACAGCTGATAGGAATATTGTACTCTAATGTATCATTTTCTTTTCACATGGAATTATTGTAGTGTGCATTAGACAATACTGGTTTCATATATCTAATGAAATTCCTATAAGAACAGAAAAGATATTTACTAGAATACTCATCGACGACGTTTTTATTTTATCTACTACGATGCAGTGATGTGAAAAATGAGAGCAGGATTGAGATAGTCGCACTTATTCTACAGACGGCTATCAATGGCGCAACACCAACTAAATTACTATACCAGGTATATTTATCTTATAAGCAATTGAAAGAACATCTGACAATTTTAAAGAAAAATAATTTGTTAGTAGAATATATTGGGAAAGAGCAAACTTTTAGAACAACAAGCAAAGGTCAACTCTTTTTACAGCTGTATTTAGAATTAAACGAGATAGTTAATGCGACCAACAATAGAAGTATTGCCACGATTCTTCATTCGATATTATTGACAAGAACTCATGTTCTTGAATATTATGTAGTTCATTTTATTTACTACTTAATAAGAATGATTCTGTCTATGATTCAGAAGACCAAATAGATTGGACAACGATAATGATGTTGTGAACAAAATGAAATTGTATTTTGCAAACACGAGTATTTCAAAAATTTGTTTAAAAGGAAAAAAGGTACTCAAAATTATAACAGAATCAGAAGTAATAATGAATAATAATGGATTTGAGTTAGAAGTAAAATAAAAATATGTAAGGATTGTTAGACATTGTTATATATCACCATAATTTTAGCCATCGTAGGTCTTGGAGCCGGCATGATTGGCTCTATGATTGGTGTCGGTGGTGGTATTCTGATGACACCTGCTTTAACTTTTATGGGTTTTACACCAACTCACATAGCTAGTACGAGTCTAATTGCAATAACTTCTACTAGTATCTCCTCAACAGTAGAGTATTCAAAACAAAAACGAATTGACTATGGACTAGGACTAAAAATGGCAGCATTATCTACACCAGGTGCAATTATTGGAGCATTTCTATCAAGTGGAATTTCGTTAGAATATTTTAAATTATACTTTGCTATAATTTTGATTTTCACTGGGTTATACATTGTATATAGAAATACCATATTAAAAGAAAAACCCGATGCAAAACCAAAATCAATGTTTTTCTACATGGGGTCCTTTACCGCAGGAATCGTCTCTAGTTTTTTTGGCATTGGTGGTGGAATAATCTTTGTTCCAATGATGATTATTCTACTTAGAATGACAATGTTCATATCTGGTCCAACATCGCAGCTAACGCTATTGATAACTTCTTTTGTAGGGGTAATTACACATGCTATATTAGGACATCCAGACTACATTCATGGTATTTCTCTTGCAGCAGGGGCCTTTGTAGGTGGCCAAATTGGAGCAAGGCTTTCGGGCTATCTAAGAGAAAGCATACTACAAAACTTACTTTCGGTAACATTAATAGGCGTTGCTCTAAAACTGCTTTTCGATTTTATGAATAAGAAATAAATTTGGATCCTTTTTCCCCAATCTTCACATGTTCTTCCCCATTATCAGATTCTTCTCTAGAGACTGATGGCTTTACCATTTATTTCCATTACTATTAAATCTCGTTAAATCCATATAACAAGCATAGTAAATGTATTTATCCAAAACCTTATATTCACTTGTACTGTTCTGATCCAATTAGAAGTAAATATCGTTTTTGCAGAATCAACAAACACTAATAAAATTGTAATCCATCTTATTTGATATTGTTTTACCTATTCTACTATTGATTCTTAGAAGATATTATTTTAAACATTGATTTCAAGCTAAAGGTACTAAATTTTCTGTACATGTCAAAAGAATTATTAGCCTGGATACCTATTTTCTATATAAAATGTACAGTGGCGAATTAGAAGTTCAGGCCAAGCGAAAAGCGTTGGCAGTTTTACATGATGAAATTAACAGAATTTTAAATTCAGCTAGGGACCTGTCAACACTTACTGCATCTCTTATCAAAGCAGATGATAAAGATATTCAGGTATGTATAGAACGCATGACAAATGCAGAGGAAGAAGTAGAGAATCTTCGAAGGAAGATCACGCGCGAAGTTGCTGAAATAGGAAGTCTTATGGTTTATAGAGAAGATGTTCTTCGGACTGCTTATATAATGGATGACATTGCTGGCTATATCAGTGGAATTGCATTTAGACTTGCGAATATGAAAATTTCTTCTTTAAAAAAAGGTAAATTTGATGAGGATCTTAAACAACTAATAGGGATGGTCGTGGACGCAATTTTCAAATTAAATGAAATGGCAAGGGCATTAAGTATAAATCCAGCTAGCACAATTGACCTTGCTCAGGAAGTTCAAAAATTAGAACGTCGAGTAGATGCCAAATATAGAGCTATTATTATAAAAGCACTTAACGAAATTTCTTCTACAAGAGATCTGTTGCTCTTAAAGGATGCAATAGAGGGAATCGAAGGCATGGCAGATAAATGTCAAGAGGCATCTGATTCATTTATCATCCTAGCATTGAGTATGTAATGAATCCTGTTATTGGAAAATTAGTAGAAAATAGGATAGTTGTCTGGAGTATACAGGAATCTCGCACTTTATTTGGAAATGGATACTATGGCAAACCTCTAGGCGTTCCAAAACCAAAAGGAACACAATTTGATACTCCTTTAATTTTAGATTTGATAGAGGGATGTTATCTAGTTCATACTGGTAAATTAAAAGTATATCATATTGATGGCAAGAAGATATCATTCAGGGGTATCAAAGCTATTTGCAGAAGAGAATATGTCGATTTTGATACGAAATATCAAGTTTTTCAGAGCTTGAGAGATAAGGGATACATAGTATCTCCTGGAATCAAATTTGGCTGTGACTTTGCAGTATATGAACATGGACCAGGGATCGACCATGCTCCATACTTGGTTCAAGTCTTTAGACCTATGGAGCAGATGACAGCAACTGGAATTGTACTTGCAGGCAGATTGGCTACCACAGTCAAGAAGCAATTCATATTAGCAATTCCAAAAGTTAAAGAAAAAAAGGTTGATTTCATAGGCTTTGACTGGTGGAGAGCCTAATAAATAAAGAATTCAATTATGTGGAAGAAGTAATGTTGTAGGTTGTTGTTCATTCAGTTGCGATCTTTTTTGTTTGGGCAAATCGAACTTGACAAAGTTTTCTCCAGAGATCGTTAGCCGTGTGGTAAATTTATCAGACCCCCACTCTAGCCACCCTTTATATCTGATCGAATTTTTGATGATATCTGTAATACTAGGTTTTTTTTCATCTACTTCTTCATAACATGACAAAATCTCACCATATTTAACCTCTATTTGTTTGTTAAGCTTTGTAATATAATATACGAATACTGCCGTCTTTTCATAATGATTGACCGGCCTTTTATCACTATAAAACTCTCTTAAGGCAATTTTTTTTTCATTCGCCATTAAATCTACAGGAATAAGAGGGATACGTTGTTTTATTGTATGCTTAGTATTGTTATGCATTTTGGTAAATTCTGATCTAGACATATCAAAACTCTTTTCAATGTCTCGTTGTGGTAATGCTGAAACATCAGTCGTATTGTACTCAAATCCTTGTGCCATAGTCTCTTTTATTGCAGATTTGAAGATTTCCTCAAACTTATCTAGATGCTTATCAACAAAGTTCTCCTTACCTTCCAGTTCGACAATACCTTCTCTAACATCGATCTTAAATTTTGCTTCTGGAATGCTCAATGATAATATTCGATCGGCAGCTTTTAATTAAGTTGTCGGTACAATACCGTAATTAATACACAGGAGCTACGGGATTACGATATACTTCCTATACCTAGGAAAAGGAATAATATTTTATAAATAGTTTTATGATAGGTAACTACAAAACCGCTAGAATATTAAATATAGAAGATACAATTAGTTTAAGGCTATAAAAAATTGACATAACATTTTCTGTATCAAACATTTCTATGTCAGTGTCAATATCATGACTAGACTGTCATCAGTTCTCTTCAGTTACTTGACATCGAATTTATCATGAAAAAATGCAATATATTTATAGATTTATGATATATTATGTAAGTAATTCTTAAATCAACGATTGAATATTTGCTGAGTGATTGTTTAAAATGCAATATCAAAATACAAAAACATCTTTAAAATTTACTGACAAAACGGTTGTAATAACAGGAAGCGGAACAGGCATAGGCCAAGCAATCGCCAAGAAATTTGCTCTTAATGGTGCCAATATTATTATCAT
>JAFAQB010000200.1 GCA_019246625.1 Nitrososphaeraceae archaeon | reverse complement strand
AGCATCCATGATTTATCTGGTATTTGATTACCCATATCCTCAATTAATGTTACAATATCAGATATTGCAATAACTCCTCTTGGGTATGTAGGCTTATTGTTATTATCAAATACATAACAAAACGAGCCTACCCAGAAGTGCAATACTACTAATTGTGCTGCATGTATAATATTTATTATTGGAGGAGCACCAGCAAAATTTTTTTAATAAACGAAGATATAATTAGCGATTGGCAGGTGTCAGTTTACTACAATATGCTGGAATATGAACGTGAAGGCGCATCACAGGCTGTGGATATTTTTCTAAAAATGTATGCTTAGACATTACTAGAGGTTCTAATCGAACTTTCTCCAGCTTCTCTTTCTTCCAATGGCAGCTGTAGCAATAGCCACATCTTACATATGCAAATTGCGTTCTGTTTCCACAGGATTTACATTCGTTATATCTTGATGCCAGTGTATCTCTTAGGTAATCATGCGGCATATTTGTGGTGTTTCACTTTTGTAATCGATAGTTATTGTTTATGAAAGATTCCTTTTGCATGTTATCTTATTCTAATTTTCCTTCTATCAATGGTTTTATTGGCATTTACAATTTGTTCAGCAATACCTCTCATGATTATACACATCTTTTAATTGCATTGTTCTAATAAAAGATGAATTATGAGTCTAAAAAGGAGGATAATAAGGATAATTGAGAATGCGATTCGAAAGAGAAGGAGGAAGGCGATATATAAATAGAGGCGACCATACATGCATTAACCCTGTTCAGCGGCCAGGAGCACTGGACTAGCACCGAAGGCGAAATATCTCAAGTACAGAACTCGGGCCTTGCCCTGTTGTCCAAAAGGAGCAAGATTCTGCTAGATTGGTTCTAGCAGAAAATGACTTCAGGAGCCAAAATGAGCAATAATCAAGGAGTTTTAGCATAGAACTTCGGCAATTACCGACAAGAATACTCTCTCCAGAGTATTTTACACTATCTACTACTTACAGAAGGAAATTTTTCATTAGCTTGTAAGCAAAATGTCTATCTCTTCTTTAGTCACCCTGAAATGACTAACAAAGCTTATGGTGGCGATTGCTGTTTTTGCTGCTCTGCTTGGAGTTTCCTATTCTAAGTTTGTTATTGGGGAAAAGAAAAAAGACATTGATATAGGTTACTTAATATATAAAAAGTCTTTACCGGTATTATTATGATGAAATCAACAATAATACTAGCAATAGTTGCCACTATAACTGCAGTAGGTGGAGTAGCATCATTGACTCTAGTTTCAATGGCTATATCTGCACACGCCTTGCCATGCGTGCCACGTCATTGCGGCGATACTGACGACACAGGACATGGACAATCGTTCCATGATAGCAATGGAGACTTGCACTCAGGCGACCACGCTTGAAGTAACACAAAAATCTTGGGGTTAATCACTCATCAACCCCACTTTTATCCCATTTTAAATATGTTAGAAGAGTTGGTGTTCATTCTTACCCTACTGCCAAAATCTTATCTTTTATCTTCCTTTTAAAGCATATTTTAATAGCAAACTATCAGGAATTTGTTGACATTGTTTATCGTCTAACTTCCTAAGAGACATTGTTAGAACCTTTGCAATCTCGCTGCTATAATATATAGTATCAAATGATGTAGAGATGGCTGACTTTGTGGAACAGCAGGAAGATGCTGTAAAACCCCAAGGATTAAGGATGCATGCACAAGATGATCTTTTTTAGCTTGTGCCATACTACGTCTGTCTATTATGACAGAATCACTACCATTATTACCAGACTTTGAAAAGATGCTGTTTGATAGAATTGAAGATCTTAGAGGTAGAATACACAAAGCACACAGTCCTATCTATAATGAGACTGTAATGATTGAAATACAAACACTACAATGGGTTTTATCCCAAATAGATAGGCCAAAGCAGTAAAAGTCCTTTTTTTACAAAATGCTAAACAGTGGTAACTATCATTATAGCAGTTTTTACTATGTTAATACATGCAAAGCTTAAAACGTCAAGTATCGTTCTCAATAAGTTTAGTCTATAATAACATGGTATAATGCTGCCATGACCTCCTCCCAAAAACACTACTAATACTACAGCAACAGTTCATAGGCAAATAGAGGAGACGTTTTCAGTTTAATAAAGTTGAATAGGGTGCACAGGTTAAATATGTATGTGCATATAATAAAAGCAATCATTCTGCTTGTTTTGTTGGTTGCTGCTGTAATTGAAACATATAACACATGTACATTTGATTTAAAGACGAATGCATATAGATACGCTCATGCTGTTGTATCTGCTAACTCCTCTACTACTAACTCAACAACAGCTTTAGATTATGCTGTTGGTAAGAATGCTGGCCGTATTACTGCCGTGCACGATTTTTCATCTTTGAATGGTCGTAGTCTCTATAATCCATGGATTAATCAAGGTAGCAGCAATTATCGCATAGGATATAGTGTTGGTTATAACGAGGAATGGAAACAATTGGTATCTGCTGCAAATTCTAGCATGTCAAATTCATCAACATCATATCCATCGTCATTATCATCATCATATCAGAATGTACGACGCTACCTTGTAAACGGAACCCAGTCATTAAATTATACATCCATAGGGCAATCATTAAGTTGCACCGACCTAAACGAGTCCTCTCCTCATGGTGCAGTTCTAGCTGCAACGTTGAATTGTGGTGGTGGTAGTTCCGTAGACTCGCATAGAGAAGGTATGCCAACTATAACTCATTCATTTGCGACACCTACAACAGCACCTCAGTTATCCATGTCAAATTCATGCAATAACTGTGGCAGTAAAGATAATTCCATCTATAAAAGCGGCAGCAGCAATGGTCCTAGCAATGATAACGAAGTGTCATCGTCATCATCATCGCCACTACCAGGAATTATTCCTCCATCTCCCTAAAGATCTGCAGTCTATAACATTTTAATCAGTCAATTAGTCGTTGTCATGCAGCATATAACGTAACTACATACATACACTATAGAACATCTTTTAGATGAAGTTCGAGTCCTTTAATTTAGTAGCCAGATCTTAACGTGCTAATCAAGGAACACAGGCAGCACATGCTGCATTAACAACTAACTAATCCTTACCTTTTTATCATACACCTAACCCTGTCCTACTTTTCTAATGTAAGTAAAATCAGATGGCTATGCTGAGGATGTATGAATATATATTTTTTATATGATGACATATCATGTTATAGACATTTTTCTATAAAACTACAATAAACTGATAATAAATCATGGAATATTTCAGTTATTCTTTTATAGTTACAAGTCAAATAGTTATTTTAGCGGGGGAGAACCAACGGAGGTACTGAATGGTGAGCAGAACGTCATTAGAAGTGAGCTGCAACTGTTTTCTAACTCAAAGAAAAAAATAGATACCTGTATGAACTATACAAGGCCGCCATTAGCTATTACAATTGAACCAATTAGGGGCGCATTTGTAGATGCAAAGAAAAGAGGTATAAAATCAAGATATCTAACTGAGGTCACTAAAGATAATATTTCCTTTTCTAAAGAGCTGCTGTCCCTTGTTGATGATATGAGACATTTAGATGGAATAAAGGGAAATTTTATGGTAAGCGAGTCAGAGTATCTCGCTCCTATCGTTTTATTTGAGGAAGGGAAAATAGCATCACAGATCATCTACAGTAATCAAAAGGAAATCGTAGATCAACATCAGTATGTGTTCGATACCCTCTGGAATATGGCAATGCCAGCACAGCAGAGAGTAAAAGAAATAGAAGAGGGTATACCTGAAGAAGAGCAGCATTATCAAACAAGATTTTTAGAAAATGCAAATCAAGTATCAGAGGAAATAAAAAAGATAATTAATACGTCAGAAGATGACAACTGGTCAATATGCTCAACTTTTGATGGGCTATTAATGATAAGTCGTAATGAAGACTTTGAAAAAATGCAACAAAGACTAGCAGATAGTAGTAGAAGAGGTAAAAACACGAGATGGATTGGAATTGTCAACAAAGACAATGTACATCTTGTTAAAGCATATGCTGATTTAGGAATGAAGATCAGACATATTAATAATATGTCACCCATGAATTTTGCTGTCTCTTCTAAAGATCTCTGTATAACAATAGATGAAATGAAAGGAGGTCAAATCGCAAAAAATCTTTTGATTAGTAATGAAACTCACTATATTAGACACTATAATTCTATATTTGAAGATCTATGGAATAAATCTGTTCCTGCTGAACAGAAAATAAAAGAAATAGAAGAAGGCATTATTCTAGGTAGAACTGAGGTTATTCAGAATCCAAAGGATATTCAACAACTATTCATCAACATGATAAAATCAGCTAAACATGAAGTATTACTAGTACTTCCTACGACCAATGCTTTTTATCGTAAAGAGCGAATAGGAATAATGCAATTATTAAAACAAGCAGCAGAAGGAGAACATAAAGTAAATGCTAGAATTCTCACTCCTACAAATGATGCTATAGAACAAAGATTACAAAACATAGCATCTCTAAGTGAGCAATGGGATAGCGAGAGAGACGAGAGAGAACAAAAACATCAAATGAGGAATAAAAAGAAGAGCTTTGACATACGACCTATAGATGTACAATCAACAAATGAAGATGATGGCATAGCACTAGCAGTGGCAGCAGAAAAAAGTGCAGTTACAACAGTTACTATAGTAGTAGCAGACACAAGAGAATCTCTGGTAATAGAAAAGATAGATGATTCAAAGCAAGATTTTATAGATGCAGTAGGAATGGCAACCCATTCAAATAGCAAGCCAACTGTGTTATCCTATGTTTCAATATTTGAAAACCTTTGGAGACAGTCTGAATTATATCAAGAACTAAAGGAATCAAATAAACAGCTTGAATTAGCTTACGAACAATTAAAAAAGTATGATAAAATCCAAAAAGAGTTTATCAATATAGCTGCTCATGAGCTTAGAACGCCAATACAACCTATACTTGGCCTCACTCAGGTCATTTATTCCAAGATAGATGAGGATAGACCCCCACACGAAAGACAAAAACAAAAAGAGATGTTAGAAGTGGTAACTAGAAATGCAAATAGACTACAACACTTGACTGAGGATATACTTGATGTTACAAGGATTGAAAGTCAGAATCTTAATCTAAAGCTAGAACAACTTAATTTAGATGAAATAATATCAAATGCTATAGGCGATGCTAAAAGAAGTCACCACCTTAAAAATGTCAGGTTGTCATATCAGCATGATAAAAATAATACTGTATTTGTACAAGCAGATAAGGGAAGGTTAAGTCAAGTTCTATTCAATTTGATAAATAATGCTATTAAATTTACTAAAGAAGGGTTTATTATAATAACTTCAAAGAAACAAGAAAAAGAAAACAAGGTTATGGTAATTGTAAAAGACAGTGGGATAAGCATACATCCTGAGGTAATGCCAAGATTGTTTCAAAAGTTTGCAACAAAATCTTATCAAGGAACAGGACTTGGTCTATTTATATCAAAAAGTATTGTAGAATCCCATGGTGGCGAAATGTGGGCTGAGAATAATTCAGATGGTAAAGGAAGCACTTTTTACTTTACTTTGCCATTTATTAAAGAGAAAAAAATGGAATGAAATATTTTTGGGATATAGCAATGATAATAACAACAAAAAGAAAAGGATCCTGATAGTAGATGATGAAACAGATGTTAATTATACGTTTGAAACTGTATTATAAGAGAATGGCTACATGGTAGATTCATTTGACAATCCCATTTTAGCATTAAATGATTTTAAGGCTGATTTGTATGACCTTGCACTCCTTGACATAAAAATGCCAGAAATGGATGGTTTTAAACTATACGACGAAATGAGAAAGGTTGATAATGAATTTAAGGTATATTTCTTGACAGCCAGCGAAATGTTTTATGAAGAGTACAGACAAGCACACTATTCTACAATTCACGAACACTACCCGATCATTCAAAAACCAATTAAAAATGAGGAGCTTATAAAAGAAATAAATGGAATATTAGGTCAAAATAGGACTGTCTAATGATCAAAAGAGCTGGAATACAATCAGTCTTAGACCTAGCTGTATCTATCCCACATGAAAGGCCATGCAATGAAAACTTGTGATGGCATGTATGATAGTTGCAATTTGGTTCTGTTTTCTGGCCAAATACGTCAATAATCTTTGTTTTTTGCTGCTGTCGTTGTTGCCGTGAGATCAATTGCTGCCGGTCTGATTGTTCTATTCTCTTAGGCTGTGGATATTTCTCTAAAAATGTGTGGTTAGTAATATAAATATTATATTCATCTTGCAGCGCATGGACGTATACGTTCAGTGCAGTCAAGAAGGTCAATGATTAAGAAGGAAATTATTTAACTTTACTTGAACTTTGAATTTTGTATTGCGCTCAAGTCAATTAGTAGAAGAATATTTGAACTATCGACAAAAAATTTTAGTGGCTGTGACCGCAGCCGCAACCACCCATACTATTACTATTTTCATGCTCACGATGAGTATGACTTTGTTCTGAACATGAGGGGCATGTATTAATACCAGATTCAGACATAAACATCGTACCACAAGAGGTACATTTTATTTT
>JAFAQB010000192.1 GCA_019246625.1 Nitrososphaeraceae archaeon | reverse complement strand
CTCTTAGTGAAGACGTGGAGCTTGAGTCTGTTTCTCAGCAGCAGTTGATGCTAGAATCTATTGATCGAGCTGTTTCAGATAAAGAAGTTAAAGAACAGATCAAACCAATTTTAGAAGCTATCCTTGGATCTCAACCTCAGACTGTAATTAACACCTATTCCCAGACCGTTATTCAGATTACCATGCCAAAAAGACGCTATGAGATGATGGGCAGACCAGGGGTAGGAGATCATCTATTAATAGATATTAAAAAGACCAAATAGCATCTTAACATTTGCTCTTATCACCTTTCCCACATTTAAAATAGGAAAATGGAGGAAAAAGATAGCATGTGCTAGTGATCTATTACTTCTACAAATTCTACAGCCTCACAAGTAGTCAACATAGTCTATGAATGGTTCCTTTGACAGACTAAAGAAAATATTTTGTTTAGAACGATAGTCGTTATTTTGGTTCGACAAGCACAAACATCTAGCCTAACTATCAAAAAATGACAAAAACTATCAGGTTTTAACCCACAGAACATGATAAAAAAGGCAGAGACGAGATGTTACGATACCGATTAGCAATCTAGCAATCAGCCATACTGTTTATAAATTGCATTGACTATGAAAAAAGTGCTAGGGTGATGATGGTAATAATAATACACGTAAGCTGCACAGCTGATAGAGCCTTAATAGTAAGAATATAGAAAAATAACCACTAGCGATATGAACTACTTCTATATGTACTATCAATCACCCTATTACATTAATATTACTATTACTATACATTACATAAATTGAGTATGCTAGTATACTGTCTTAGCATAACAATAGATCACACCCGATTGGATTTCGGATGTCACAAAGCAACGTTATAATACTTTCCACAGACCAGATTTATCAATCTAAATTTTTATCATTTAGAACCAAAAATTATGGGAAACGCAATTATATCCCATAACCAAAGTAACCTAAAAAGAATCATGCCAATAAACTCAGGGGATACTGCATGGATGCTTATAGCCTCTAGCCTAGTGTTGCTGATGATCCCTGCTCTCGGATTGTTCGAGGCAGGATTGCTTCGAAGAAAGAATACAGTTTCGATTTTTATGCAAATCTTCTTTGGAATGGCTCTCTTGAGCGTCATGTGGTTTATATTTGGATTTAGTTTAACGTTTGGACCCGATACTGCAGGTCTTGTTGGGAACCTGGATTGGACATTCCTTAAAGGTGTACCATTCGATAGTTCACTTAAGTATGCACCAACTATTCCAGGAGTCTTATTTGTAAAATTTGAGATGATGTTTGCTGTTATTACTCCATTACTACTGACTGGCGCAATCGCAGAACGAATGAAGTTTAGTGCTTATGTTCTTTTTATTGCAGCTTGGAGCTTTTTAATATACTATCCATTAGTGCATTGGATATGGGGCGGAGGCTGGCTTGGTGCATTAGGAGTCAAAGACTTTGCAGGCGGAATTGTGATTCATACAAGTGCAGGAATGGGAGCTCTTGCTGCAGCTTTGGTCTTGGGTAGAAGATTAAATTATGGTCCTTCAATTATGGTTCCACACAGCATACCAATTGCTGTTCTAGGATCTTCTCTTTTATGGCTAGGATGGTTTGGATTCAATGCTGGAAGTGCACTAGCCTCTGGCGGAGTAGCAGGAAATACAGTAATTGTTACTCACATGGCTTCAGCAGTGTCAGCTTTAGTGTGGGTTGCACTTTCTTGGATGAGAACTCACAAACCAAGCATTATAGCTGCAATAAATGGTGCCATAGCTGGGCTTGCGGGAATAACTCCTGCTTCAGGGTATGTAAGTGTGGAACATGCATTTGCAATTGGGTTAGCCATTGGTATTGCGTCTTATATGGGAGTACTCTATTTAAAAGAAAGGCTAAAGATAGACGATGCATTAGATGTAAGTTCGGTCCACGGAATTGCTGGTATTGTTGGGTCTCTCGCAATTGGAATCTTTGCAAGTTCTTTAATTAATCCTACAGGTCCAAATGGATTGTTATATGGTAATGCTCATCAACTTCTTATTCAATTAATAGGTGTTGGTGTAGCAGGAGCGTTAGGCTTTGGAGGGACGTTCGTAATTTTGAAGGTAATAGATGTTTTGATAGGTATTAGAGTATCCACAGCGACAGAAGAAAAGGGACTTGATATTGAAGAACACGCTGAACATGCCTACACAGATGAGTCTGAATTTGAAGGTTTAAAATAAAAGCATTCTATAGACGATATGCATTTCTGTATGAAGTAACACTATTGTAGCAATACTCTAGTTGAAGACAAAGTGGTAATATTTCAACACTTATCACTTTTCTATCGTATCATTGCCAAAGTAATTTATTAGATACAAGGTCTTGTTGGGAATATATATTGCCTTTATCACAGTATAAATAGATGATCTTATGTGACCAGCTAGTCATTATTACGTCAATCAATATGTTAGATACTGGTACAACACTCAAAATCTATTACAGCCTCCATTTAAATATATATTGTTATACAAATGACATCAGGTAAGTATTTCGATAAAGGTGAAAGGTACTTGATTCCCCAGATATTGATTATGTTAGCAGGGAACCCCTGGCAAAATTATAGTTTTCGGTAAAGAATGAGAGGAGATATGATATTTCAACTATAGAAAATCAGCAAGTCGATGCTAATATGCTCATACGTATAATTAGTAGCAGTATCAAATCCTTAATTACCATGTGTTCTATTTACTAGGTAAGCGTCATACATATATCCTGATATAACGACATGTTCAAACGACATTTTATTAAGCATAATTCTGAATTTAATTCAGAATTTGGTAATATACGATAACAATTATAATATTAAACAATTTTTAGACAGATGTTGCATAATGGCTAGGTTTACAATATCCGTTTCCGAATTAAAGTCATTATATTATGAAAACAGTGATGATCTTCTTGTAATAGATACTCGACCTTATTCAGATTATACACTAGGACATCTTCCAAATGCTGTTAACATAGATCTTGTGCAATTTCATTGGACGGATACCTCAAAAGTAGGTGTTTCTCAATTTAATAAACAAATGAGAATTCTTCTATCAAATATAGGAGTAACGAAAAACAAATTTGTGGTTTTTTATGATAATATATCTGGCATGTTTTCTGCTAGAGGCGTATGGTTATTGATTTATTTTTCGCATAACAAAACTGCAATGCTTGATGGTGGATTTAATAACTGGAAAAAAGAAGGATTGAAAATAGAGACAGAAAACAATCCTTTTGTTCATTCATGCTTCGAAGGTAAACCTAATCCCAAGGTGTTGGCAGACTTTGGATATATAAAATCCAAAATCAAAAAGAAGAGCAATAACAACGTATTAATTTTGGATACACGTTCAAAATCTGAATATGACGGTTCTGAAATAAGAGCAGCTAAAGCGGGTCATATACCTTCATCAATAAATATCGATTGGAGTAATAATATTAAGAAAAATGGATTTTTCAAAGAAAATACAGAATTGGAGAAATTATATTCACATGTTTCAAAAGATAAAGAGATCATAACTTACTGCCATGGTGGATATAGAGCCGCTAACACTTTTATTGTATTGCGGAATCTTGGCTATAACAACGTTAGAATGTATCTTAGCTCGTGGGGAGAATGGGGCAATAAAATGGATTTGCCAGTAGAAAGGTAGAGTCGTTGTCCATTCTAAATGAGATTAAATACATTGGAAAGACACTACCCTCATTCCATGAGTTCTGCAAGCCTTTAGATAATACCCACAGTTAATCAAATAGTGGATCACCACAGTTTGATTTAAAAATTTTGACTAAAAGTATAAAGGAAAATATCTTTAATCATGGCACAGGTCAAGTGTACATAATGTATTACTAACATATAGTAACAATAAGCAGATTTAGGTAGGTTTCACTTTAGGCGTAGTAATTAAGTCTAAGAGATCGAATTTTGGTTCCTAATGTGTAGAATATATCCGTGATAGAAACTCCTGTTGTTTCATGTTTGAAATTATATTTCTTATGAAATTATGTGGTTTGATTAAGCATTCTGCAGCCAAATTTTCGTAGAGATTTCCTCTTGGTCTAGTCTAAGTAAATCTGAATATTTTATAAACTCATAATTTTCATTTTCCTTTAGGTATTTTATCATTTCAATTTGGTCAGCTAATGCTTCATCAGGATCATGTGGAGGATGGATAGCCATTCTAAATAACCCATTAGTGTTGCCATTGACATTGAATAACTTGTTATAAAACATCTCTTTGTTTTGCTCTAGTGTCTGTTTGTTTTTCTCTTTATCTCCTTGCTGATCCCAGTTCATAACAGGATGAAGTATGTATTTTTTGCCTTTTTGAATTAATTCAAGGCCAGTCATCGACTCAGAAATACTAAAGTTTAGTTCCTTTAATGCTTCGATACATTGGCGACTCAAGTGCCATGCTGGTGGTATAAACATAGAAGACCTTGGCAGCCTAGCGGCCAATAAAATATCCAAACCTTTTTGTATTTCTTCCTTTTCTTGCTGTTTTGATCTTGTATCAAAATCGTCTAAGGTTCCATCTGTTTGATGGTATAATCCGTGCAAAGTAAGTTCTACATTTCCAGATTGTAACAATGAAGAAAGCTGGTCACAGAATGTAACATAATCTTTAAGGTTGTATTTTTTTCCATAATATGGTACAATACTTAAATTGTATTTGATTTTTAATTTATTGAGCTCAAATGATGTCTTTAATATTTTATCTGAATGTAAAGGATTTACATCATGAATTGTTATAATTGCTAATTTCTGATCTATCATATATTGTCAATAATAAGACAAGGATATTTTTGCTAATATGCTGACTTTTTTTCTTATTCTTGTCAACATAATCTTAACGAGTAATAGATTTCTAAAAAGAGGTA
>JAFAQB010000179.1 GCA_019246625.1 Nitrososphaeraceae archaeon | reverse complement strand
CTGTACTTCACCGAGGTCTTCATCATTACTTCCTCTTGCTTCTTTCTTTGTTACGTCACTCCAATCTATGCTAGAAGACATACTATTCACTGCGATATATGATTTATAATACTTTTGATAATTATTTTATTGTAACCAGGTTTAATGAAAGGATTATAAAGTTTGTTTATCTTTGTGAAGAACATATAAGTAGCAAATCAAATTTTGATGCTATGCAACTTTGTCCACAATTTATGAATCTTCCTTTTACAGCCCCAGTTGATGCTTTATCTATTTCTGCATCATCAAATAATTTTATTAAATCTATATGATGCATTTACAGTTACTACTGTCCTGCTCTATTCCACCTCTTTGTGAAAGCGTTTTTGAGAACATATCTAGGCTCATAATTACCATAGTCGTGATTATATGTTATTTAGAAATTGTAGAATAATCTTCTTCTTAGGCTCTCGCTATATTCCATATTATGTGCTTTGTTAAAATAGTCTTATTTTAATATAAAATCTGTTAGCAGGCGCAATTTAATAGACCATCGATCACAGATAAGATTTGCGTTTACATCATTTTTAAAATATTAACGCAACAAATGTAGTATTGCTATGAGCACTGCAATATCTTCAAATGTAATGATTAACTAAAAATTAAGAGTTAATACAGAATAAAGTATAATAGTTCTTAATTTACTTGTACTTTATTTTTAGCCAATGAATAAAGTAATGCAATGTAGGAAACAAAATCAAAGCCCACTTCTTAGATCAATTTTAGCTATTGCAATTTCTGTCTCTTTTGTAGTAGTTCTTAGCCAACTTGTTTATACAACACAAGTTCTAGCTCAGCCTATTATCGTCCACAACAACAACAATAGTAAAAACAACAGCTCTACAAACACAATGACAACAATAATAAAAACACCAACAATAGGCAAAAAAAACTCTGCTGCTGATCTGTTGACACTAGGAAATCCTTTCCTAGTAGAAAATGGCAAAATTATAGTTCAAAGAGTAACTGGTATTACTAATGGTCTACCTAGAATAGAAACGTCATTTTCAGCAAATGATACGATAAATGGAAATGTAACTGCTAAAGCAATTGGGACATATGTAACTACTCCTAGACCCAGTATTGCCGGTGGTGATGCTAATGTAATCTATGGTGAAGGACAAGGAGTAATAACCACTACTAAGGATGGTCAAATGGCAACATGGACTGGCCAAGGAATAGGACATTTTACTTCTGATGGTAAGATAGTATTCCATGGCTCTTTGTTCTTTAGTACTACTTCGACCGGCAAACTAGCGTTTATAAACAATATGGTTGGAATATTCCAATACGAAGCAGATGCTTTAGGTAATATGTCAACAAAGGTATGGGGATGGAAATAATAATAATGAAAATAACAGCATCGCGATAGAACAGAAAATACCATAATAGATATTCGTTAGTAGATATAGATTCCATAATCAACATAATATTTTTATTTCTTTTTTTCTATATGTCCATAGAATGCCCATCTTGTCTTCTTATATATAGAGGATAACTCCACAGGTCTTATAAGTTGAATTTTTTCAAAAGACTAAGAAAAAGAAATGAACATGATATTAATAGTGATGGTGATGAGAATAAATTCAATAAACTGACGCAGACAAAAACAGATTCAGCTGCAATCTTTTTACTTTCATCAGCATATATCACTTTAGAAAATAAACTTGGTTCAAAAAGTACTGGAAGGTGTGCTATCTGTGTCAAAAGTGTAAATAGCCCGGATTTTAATGAAATGAAGCAATATGTTCAAGACTTTCTTAATTCTGCCAATAGTAACAAAACAGATTTTGAGATTTCGTTTCATACAGCTGTTGATAGTTATGGTTACCTTTGGATTATCCTAAATGGTAAAGCAATAGAAGACATAGTAGCTGCTATAAATGCTACAAGTGATACTATAAACGAAAAAGGCTTTTCAAATCAGTTGCTTGCTGCAATTTTTGAATTTATCAATGGCTATAATACACAGTATTTAATTTACAATTATAAACTTGACAAGTTTTATCCTTTTGTTCCAAGTGGAGGAGGTCAACAAACAAGGAATAACGAAGAGGAAATGAAAATCATGGCAGCCATTGCAAATGAGATACCATTTGAAAAAGATTTATCTTTTTGGTATCCTATTTGGAATCTACCATTCTAGATGAATAATATATGGGTAATGAAAAAGATAAAATGATGAAATCCTATATACGTTTTTACGTATAGATTAATTTTCCGGAATTATTCCCTCGTCTTTAAAGATCTTTTTTGCTTCTTCTATTGATAGATCTGCAGTTGGTACAATGATATGGGATTCAATCAGCTCTTTATGATCAAGAGGTTTGCCTTCTGTTGTTATTAGGTTTACCATTTCTGTCATTCTTTTTCTAAATTCCTTTTCATCTGCTATTTTATTATTATCATCATTATTAGCATCTTTCTTTAGAATATCCACAATTTGATTGTCAATATCATTTAACTTGTTAGTAGTTGATTTACTAACTTTAAACTGACCATGACCTGCTACTCTTACAATCGTAGAATTGTCTGACTCTGGTGATAGTGATGATGATTTCTTCATTTCATTTTGTCACTTGATGCTCAGCTTTCATCTTGGATAATTCCTGGTCAACTGATTGCTGTATTGTAATTTTATCTAATTCACTTCCAAGTTCTCCGCCACCTCCACCTCCCATACCTTGAGAATTAGTATAATCAGTAAGTACTCCTGTATCCACCATTTCATCTAACGCTTGGGCTCTGGCTTTCATTTTTTCAGTTTTATCCTCAGCCCTATCTAATGCCATACCAACATCATGCATTTCTTCAGAAATTCCTGTAACACTTTCATTTATCTTGACTTGCGCTTCAGCAGAAGAATATTGAGCTTTAATAACTTCTTTTCTTGTCTTAAATTCCTCAACTTTAGCGGCAAGCCGTCTTTCTGTGTTTTCAAGCTTTTCTTGTTCTGCCTGCATATCAGTTATTTGTTTGTCTAGGTTTTGAATTTGTATCAAGATCGTATTTTTTCTCTCTAGAGCTTGTCTTGCCAAGTCTTCTCTATTTGAATCAAGTGCTTGATGGGCTTGTTCTTCTAAAGTATTGGTGTTAGCGGAAAGCTTTGCCTTTTGCATTTCCAGTTGTCTTTTAGCTGTCACCACATCAGCAATGTTTCTTCTCAACTTGTTTATCAATTCTGTTTGCTTTTCAAAAGAATAGTCTAGCATTTCATCTGGATTTTCAACTTTATCCATAGCAGCGTTTGCTTTTGCCTTAAAAATGGTGGTAAACCGGTTAATGAGAGTCAATATGAATCGTCATTATGTAATTATTCTTAATTGATTATTAATGTTATACTTTTATAATTTGTCATACAGATAGTTTTGTGTCCAGTATTAGAATTTCTAATCATAATACTAGATTGGGTACAATACTATTATCAATAGCTATTATTCTTTTAATATCAAAATCATTCTCTTTTGAAACTCTAGACTTTAATTTCAAAAATGTGTGGGCACAAACTAGCGATTATAATAATAATGTAGCAACAACAAGCACATCCAATCAAATAGCCGATATAATATCAACTGCTGTAGATACCGCTACTGCTAATATCACTAAAAACGACATTAACCAAACACTATCCCAAATCTCTCTTTTGACTGAAGCTAAAGCAGGCAAAGACAATGCACAACAATTTCTATCTCAGATCGCAGCTCAAGTGGCATCAAATCCAAAAGGCTCCGTAGCTCAATCACTAATTAGACTTGCACAGGAACATGAACAAGAACATACGTTATTAAATCAAACGATATCGGCTGCACTTACCTCAAATATACCCATACCATCTACAATAATATCGGTAGCTCTCTCAACAATTAATGGAACAACAGAAAATACAATAGATACTATATCAAAATATCTAGCATCCTCTACTGGTATTAGCAAGGAAGCATATCAAGATGTATTGCAACAATTAGCCCTTAGTATTTCTAACACAGATGGAAAAGAGAAGGCTGACAAACTTATAAGTCAGCAGCTTCCAATAGCTATTGTACAACAAGATTCAAGGCAGATAATCCAGCCATTATCAGCATTTGCATGGGATCAACAATATGGTCGCTTTGACACATTAGACCAAGGTATGTCCGATATAACTACAGATATACTAAATGGTAATTCCTTACAATCATCTTTAGTTGTAATACCATTTCCCAGCGGTGGTATATATGATAGTGGCGGTGGTAGTGGTATCAGCAGCGGCAGTACTATTGAACCACCACCTTTTCAAGATAATCCTAGCTATCAACAACAAACATCGTCATCACCATTAACTCCACAGCAAGACCTAAGATCTATGGATTCTGGTGGAGGAGGAGGGTCTTTATCATCTTCTTCTGATCAGGGTCAGCCAACCCCACAACAAGACCTAAGATCTATGGATTCTGGTGGAGGAGAAGCATCTTCTGATCAAGGTACGGCATCAGGTGGTGACAGTAGTACTCCACAACAAGACCTAAGATCTATGGATTCTGGAACTGATAACTCAGTTCCATCTAATATTAATAATGATCAGGGCGGAGATCCAGACTCATCACTACCTTAGATCGAACAAGATATTTGAGAAAAACTTATC
>JAFAQB010000427.1 GCA_019246625.1 Nitrososphaeraceae archaeon | reverse complement strand
ACTTGGCAACCGTTCTACGCTTGCCTCTTATCTCTATAACATCGCCTGTGGATGCACTCAAAGAATCCATAGAATCATAGTCAATTCTGGCAACTCCACGGCCTACGTCTCTGGTGTAAGCTTCAAGTATTTTTATAGATAGAGTGTTATTTTCATTGCGGGGCATACGTTGATTACTATTTTCCCTTTATACATGTTAGGATTTTAAGATTTGGATTATTATTACATCCTCAGGAATAAACAGCTCGAGATCAAATATCTTTATCATTACATGAAGAACAGGTGTTATATAGAGAATATATCTACTATAAGATTCTATATATTTAATATACTTTGGTTGATACTTTCGAGTTCACTTTAGACGAATAAATATATGCCCCTTGTGACATTCATCCCAAATTCTTCATTTTACACTAAATAATGATAGCAGTTTAAATACAATACAATACAAACAAAACAAACAAAACAAAAAGCGATATAGATGATATTCCTCATATTTTCGAATTGCCATTTATGATCCGATTCTAACGGGGACGTTATTATTATCTAGCATGAATATTTCGAACCTTGTTGAAACTTTATGAATACAATCATACTGTAAGGGAAAACTACCTCTATACATTTAAAAAATTATTTGTGGTGGAAAGAGATAAACAAGATCCATGAAACCTATGCCTATTGATCCAATTTAAGGGAGGATATTCTTCTGTATCAGAAGCTGATGGTTAAATTAAATAATACTATTTAGGAATGTAATATATATGGCATAAAGTCAATATCCAAAATATCAGTTGATAAAATATTCATGCTTATGTCTTTAGTTCATTTATAAAATGATGAGACGACGTATTTTATATCCACTTTTAAATGCAAGCCTAAGTTGCTCTACCATATATACAGCAAATTCTGTTTACCATGTCACATAGAAGATATGTGTGTCTCTCCAGTTATTGTTACTGTGATTTATCATCTATTCCGGCAATTGTCTTGTTAGGAAAATATTCCTTCAATATTTCATCCAAATCCTCGTCAGTAGTGTCAGTATAGCTAGATCCATATAGATCATACAGGAATTGGAATGCTTGTTCTTCACTACATGGCATTATCTTGCTTTCTTCGTCGTTCCAGTTAGTCCATTGAAGGAAGAAAAAGTTACTTCTAGTGTTATCGTTATTACTATTATCATCATTTCCATTATCGTTCTTAAATAATGTTGTTCCTCTGGTAGAATTGTAATGTGGCAGCCTGTCTCCCTTGCATGCTAATCTCTTTGTATTTATAATATCAAATCCCTCCTCTATGTTTATCATGTTTTCCATACCCATGTTCACTCATCACCATACATAAGGCTGGCATGCAGGATTGAGGTTTTAGGTGTAATAGTATATTTTTGTTAATACTTGGCTAAACAGACGTCGCTATCAATTCAAATGATGTCATTGTTATTATAGAGGTGTCTATTCAAATCCTATCATCATCATCACTATCACGCCACGAAAAAAAAGAAAAATGCAATAATCCAAGGAAATTGGACATATGCATTTTCTTTATTATGCACATAGAAACAAAAAAACTTCATAATTTAGTTGTTTGAATGTTTGAATGTTTGAATGGAGCATAGTACAAGACGAAAATTCTCTGACACAAATAATAATAATTATGTTCTATATTGGGGTAACTATTTGTAGGGCCTCCCCTTCGAACACCTTTATTTTGACAACATAAAATTCAAAAAAATAAAAAAATAAATAAAAAAATAAATAAAAAAATAAATAAAAAATTGTACAACAGCAACTAAAATGGTGTGTTATATCGAATGGTTACATCAAATGGTTCCGCCACTTGATAACAAATAGTTTCTTAGAATTGCTTCTGATGTTGCTGTTGGTACTGTTGGTGCTGTTGTGGGATCTCCTAGTAAAGCATGTTCCTCAACAAATTTTTTAGCGGCGTCAAAAATAATTTTTGCCACGTAAGATTCTATCCCTAATGCGGAAGCAACCTCTGTAGGACCGGCGCTAAGAATTGAATCTATGGTAAATCCCGCCTTAGACACTGAATCCCTAAGCCCAGGAGCGATTTCTAATAGCTGAATACTAGGATCCATGCTATGAATTACTTAGCATTTATTATATATAATAATTCCGTAAGAATCTATACCGGCAACTTCATTAATCCTGCCTATACGTGCATATACCTGTAATTATATCTTTCTTCATTGCAGTTTACGCAGAAAAGTCAACATAATTAGATAAACACTACTAACTTTATTATAATTGGAGTTTTTATCGCTATAGTAAAATAAACTATTCTCCTTAATATGTCCGATACTCTTGACTGGAATGAAATAGCACGAGCAAAGAAAATGGCAAAGACAAGCGATCATTCGCTTTGTGGAAATGTAATCGCAGAATATCGCGATAATATTATTGTAGTAGAGGAGTTTGGTGCAAACTTACGTGGATATATGATCCCAAAATCCCGAGTAAAGAGTTACGATGGAAGGGATATCTACCTCAATATACCACGTAGTCTATTATCATCTTTTGATTTCTAGGGGAACAATATATTTGAAGTATCTGGAAGGAAAGGATTGCCAGCCAGCCAGCCTTATCATGCTTTGAGATCTTTATTTTTCGTAATGGGCATTTGGTCAAACTATAGTAGTAGTAATGGCAGTAATATTATAAAGTGAAAACTGGTATAATTGAAGACAGATCGTCCCCCTATCGTGTGCTAGTATACCAAACAAAACTAGCATGATACGGGGGGTTCTATCTATTCCGGTAGCATGTATATTGTTGGTTAATATACATATTACTACTATAAATTATTAAATGTTTCGATATATATTTATTAATAAATAATTAATGCTCAAAATTTGATGTGTTTAATGATAAGTTTATGAAATATTTTGAAATCAACTTATATTTTATATAATGCGGTATAGGCGTGTGGCAAGAAAAGGCTGAATCTAAAGTTTTGGGCAGGGCCTTTCTTACCTAATTTTGAGGCTAAAAATAGCCTCCATTCTGCTCTAAAATCAGGCCAGATAACATCGCTAACGCCAAGTAAACTTTCATTAATGGGTTATCAAATAACAACAATAACAATAGCTTGATTTATGAGAATGCAGAAATTTTAGTTTGTTATTATTATTATTATCGTATCAAGAGTATATCAGATAATAAGACATGTTGAATGATAAATTTGTGTCTAGTATTTAATATCGTATTGACTGGCCATACCATTATATCAATCAGAACCTGTGTATTGATACAATTGATGAGTAACTGAGTACTAAGAGAAGATTGACTATTATTATATATTGTATCAGCAAAAGAACGCAGATTCTATGTACTCAATAAATAATAATGGAAAGCTACTATATTTTATACCTACTTAGCATTTCGGTCGTTTTCAATAATGCCAAATAAAATTCCCTCGGTATCCTCGCATATCGCTAAATATCCAATGCCTGGAATTGCCATTTTAGGCTGTACAACTTTGCCTCCTTCCATTGAAATCTTCTTAGAGAACTCATCTACAGAAGGTACATCAATCGTATTTGTCACTCTGCCACCACCACCAGTATCACTACTCTGTTGATTCATTTTAGGAGTAAGTCCTCCGTTTATACCTGGCTGGTTGTCTTCTCCAGTTTTTACAAACCAATAGTTTTGAGGACCATTCCACTTATTGAACTCCCATCCGAAAACTCCTTTATAGAATTTCATTGCTCTTTCAGGCTTATCTGCCACCATTTCAAAATGAATAACTCTTGGCATAATGATAGACGTTTTGAAGCCAATTATTTAAGTTTGATGTTCCTTCGACCACGATCTGGCTTGCTTGATAGATAGATGATAGATAGATACGCTGATCGCCTGTCCTACATGCCATGGTAAAGGAGAAACAGACAAGCAAGAAGAATCGTCATAATTGCATAAAAAAACAGGATAATATAATGATGTATGTAGTCAAATTGTTATAGTAGGAAAATGTGAAAAGGATGAGTTTCATTTTATCTGAGCAGCCAAGACCACCAACCTGCAGCAATAGGAATATCGCCAAACATCTTTATTCTAGCATCAGAACCGTTTTTCTTTATTTGGTCTTGAAATGTATCAACTATCTTTAATGTCGCAGCTTTTTTGTCCTTGTGCGAATAGTTTGGGGGCAATAATAGTTGGAAAATCTTTTGTACAAAATCATGTTTAAAGAATATATCATAAAACCACCAACCAGCTGCTAATGTTGCTCTCTCACTGAATTTGTATGCATTTTCTGAGTGCGTCCTTTGCTCAAATTGATGTAAAACTTTTTTCAATATAACCAAATCTTGATCAAAGTTCTTAGAAGCTATGCTAAAAAATGGGATCATTTCCTCGTAATCTTGTCTATTATCATTATTATTATCCAATATAATATCCATATTGTATCAGCTACTATAATATAGATTCATCAGCAGGCAATGGTAATGTCAGACTTATTGGCAGACGTAATGCTAAAACAATTCCCAAATAAATTCTGGAAGAACAAGTACCATCATGACATCATTATTATCTACTTCTTCTTACTCTACAACCAATC
>JAFAQB010000372.1 GCA_019246625.1 Nitrososphaeraceae archaeon | reverse complement strand
ATGGGTTGTAGAAAGAACAAATTCATGGCATAACAGGTTTAGGAAATTATTAGTAAGATATGAAAAGAAATCAGAGAACTATCTTTCACTACTGTATTTAGCTTGCTGTATTATTGTATACAGGAGGATAATTTTAGGATAGGCTCTTAGTGCCATATTGCCATATATCTCGCATCAACCATGATTCTATGGTTATATTTTCTCCATAACTGGCACGAAAATCCATCCAGTCTTTTAATGCACCATATGCTTCGCCAGTGATGAATGTATAATATTCTTCTCTGTCTCCGGCATAAACATGTAATCTAGCCGCAATGATCGCTCCATTTTCACCAAATATCGGCTTTACATGCTTCCACTTTAAATAGTCCCAAGCACCTAACCTGATACCTGAAGAAAACATAGTGTAAACTTGGGCTTTATTCTTCTATCAGGGTATTCTGCCAGTTTTTGTATTTCTTCAATAGATAGTGCTCTATCATTGGCTGCTTGTCTTACTCTAGGCAATCCGCGTGTTATCATTTTCCAGTTAACAAGTTGAGCACAACCATTCATTTAGCAAAATAACTTGGTAGACTTGTAGTAGTTTTTGATAGTTGGCTCAGTAATCTCACCTCTGTTAACTCTTTCAAGTTGAAAAGATACAAAATCCATGAACTTTTCTTCTGTCCATTGTGGATTATTTTTTGTATTTATTAGAAATTGTCTTGCTTGGTCATTTATTGTTCCTTCTATCTTTAAAAAGTCCAAGAACATAAACCTACGAGGGTATTGTCTTTTTGACTCCTTGGACTTTAGAGCATACATAAACTTGATCATTGGATCAATTTGCTTTTCCTCTTCTTTTGTAATGATTGCCATGGTCGATTGCCTGTTATTACTATTATGGTCTGGGTCCTAATAAAGCGACAAGTTTGGAGCGGGCCCGTCGGGATTAGGTCCCTCCATTTATACGGGTTCTACTGTTTTCGTTATTTAGCTTTTTCCATACAGGGTAAATCAAATAACAAACATGTTTTTCATTTTGGTTCTTATCTTTTAAGTTTTTATGACAGCCATAACATAAAGATATTCCATTATATAAACTCCATATCTCCCTACATTTCAATGCCTGCTTTATGGTTGTAATATTATTTTCTATACATATATCATTAAATGATTTAGCATGATGTACCTCTAGTCTTAGACCTTTATTGTCTTTGATACTTGCACTACACATACGGCATTTGAAATTATCACGCTTTAAGATTGCAATACGTCAGTTTAGATGTTCTGTTGTATTTCTTATTTTCAGTTTTAACAGTGGTGCTGATAGCTTAGTCCCAGTCTGATCGTGAGATAGATTATTACTACTGTTAACTATGGTAGTAACATCTTCTTTATCTTCTTGTATGTCTATTATTTTATGTAGATTAATACTTGCTATACGTCTATTGAGCTCTTCTCTTACAATCTTTTCAAGGGATTGTATTACCATTGATCTGACTGCAAAATAATTTATTTTTTTATCTATATTGAAGGCCTTTGTTGTTGTATCGAATACTTCCAAACTATTTTCTTTCTCTTTGTTATCATTCCATATTCTCAGTCTGTATGTCCCTTGTTCTTTGTTCCCTTAGCTCATCATACCATTTTCTTAGTCTATTCTTCTTTTTGATATTACTACTACTATAAACAGTCCTATCAAAGCCAAATAATCCTAGGACAGTTTCTGCAGCATCAAGTATCATTTCTTTGTATTTTTCTTTGTCATACTGCGACAGAGACTCTGCTTGTGCATTCTCTATGGCTATTGGTACCACCCTATACAAAAGATTGTTGTGCTTTGAATTGGTATAGATATACTGAATAGTCATCTTTCATAGGATACTTACCTGTGTCATTGCTTAGTTGAATGGCAGCAGAGACATGAGGAAATAGACTCGTACTTTATTATATCCTGCCTGAGTAATTTAGATATTACAAGGTCTTGCTGCTGAATGCCTTCACCTGTCATAATTTTGTCTATTGTCTGAATGACAAGTAAAAGAGCATCTTCATATCCCTTCTTTACTACTTCATCAGATGAATCTTTGCAGTCAAATAGTGTGTATAGTAGCTGTGTTTGAAATTGCTTTATAAAATTAGGAGTATCATGT
>JAFAQB010000360.1 GCA_019246625.1 Nitrososphaeraceae archaeon | reverse complement strand
CCATCTACTGACTTTCTTGTGCCATCTTCCTTTTCATAGCTATCAAATACTACAGGGACACCTTCTTGTACGTCTACAGCAATCAGCAGTAACCTTGGTTCACCATTTTCGAAGCTAGTAGAAATGGGAAACTTTGCAAACTTTTCTAAGCTTTCTTTTAATGGTTTGTTATCGTACCTATACCATGTGTTTAATGGATCAAAAAACCTAGTATCCGGCATAGGTGTTTTTGGTACAAATACGTTAGGAACCCCTCTAAAAATAAATTCCTTGGTGCTAAAATATCTCCTTGCCGACTCTCCTGAAGCAATTCGTCTATCTATCCTATTCCAATAATCCCAATACTGCGAAAAGTAAGGCATGCTTTCAACAGACGACGAAGTAGAAAGATATTCCCAAAACTCGACAAGCCTCTCTCCAGATCCTTCCCATGTTTTATTTTCCTTCACATAGCTCACCAATATAGCAGCATTGATTGAACCTATTGAGGTTCCAGATATGATATGAAATAATGGCTCATTTTCCTTACCTTCTGATCTAAGATATGGCAAAAGATCCTCTTTGATATCCTTGTAAGCACCTGCTTCATATGCACCAAGCGAACCTCCTCCTTGAAATATTAATGCTCTGTGTATAGTGGAATTCATAAGCTTGTTACACAGGTCATAGTATTATTATTATTGGTATCTGGTATTCTCAAAGAGGAGCAGGAAATTTTTTCAATCAATTAGCTTTATTTGATTCCACTTAGATTTGCTTCTCTGCTAGTTTAGCTTCCTTTTGCTTCATCTCTCGATCACTCAAATGTACCCCATGCTTTTAAAGCAGCATTCTTATCATATTTTGAAAATGTTTTAATCTGCCAACTTAGGATACAATCTCGATTTGATCAAAATAGAAGTAGTATTATCACAAAACGATATTAGACCAGTCAGCGATGCATTAAAAGATATTAAGGTTGGTGGCATTACTATTTCAAAAGTCAAAGGAAGAGGTAAGAGCATTCCTCCAAAAATCCATGCATCCAAAGGGACAAAATTGTTTACTCCAGAATTTGGTGACAAATATAAGCTCGAAGTAATTATTCCTGACAGTAGAGAAAATGATGCCATTAAAATTATAAGAGAAAATTCTAAAATCGGCAAGATCTTTATATTGCCAGTAGCCCGTGCCATTGATATAGAATCTGGCGTAGAGAATGAAATGACGATTTAGATGATATAACATGAAGAACATGTTGCCATAGTCAAGCTATACAGATTGTTGCTACAATCTGTGACCTTAGCATCGTTTCATATGTATATATTAGAGTAAAACAACGAAGGCCACTATGCCTAGAAAGTGCATGATAGAGGCTAGATTATGATCAATGATGAGCTCTACTGGGTTCTATTGCAGAGGTAGTGATATGTTGGGTTGTGGTGGGAATTACCTTTGAATCGTGACATTCAAAAGAAAATAGAATTAGGTAGCTAAATTGAAAGAATATCGCTATCCTTTTGGTGGCAGAGGCGCAGTATTAAACTTTATTGCACCCAAATCGGTCGTGTTAACTTAAGTGCCTCACCTTCGTATGTTACTAAATTTTATATGAGATTTGATAACACTAGTAATGCATATAATATTACCTCTGCGGATGTTCTCTCACGTTCGAATATGATCACAGAATATGAGAGAATGTTCGCAGCAATAGCTTTATCGCTAAGTTAACACGACCCCCAAATCTTGCAACATATTCAAATACTCTACCACATCCCAATGTTCTACAATTTTGTTGTTTGCTATTCTGTAAAGATCTGCAGTTCTAAATGAGACTTGTTTACCAGTAGGAGAAACACCAGGAGCAAATATGAATGGGCCTACCACAGCCTCTACATCTACGGCTCCGCGTTTCTGTTGTTTTCTTGTTCAGCTATCATGTCATGATTATTGTTATTATTACTACTGCTGCTATTACCTTGATCTTCTTCTATTACTAAAGGTTAGTTTTAGCTTTTCCATTTCTTTCTTTCTGTTGTTGCTGTTGTTGTGAGGATACGAACATAATAGCATCATCAACTACGGTAGCATTAGTTAATAACTCAAGCCTAATAGAATAATACTCTTTTGCCCAAGAGGATATCTGCGTCATATCACTGACCCAATATAGATGTATATGTCTTATATACAATAGGGATGCAGTAACGTAAAGGAATTTGTAGAACAGCTGGTTATTACTATTATACTTGTATATATTTTTTAACTATCTATAAATCGGAAATCTTCTTTGACAGTTAATAATACGATATGGGTGTTGGTTCTTTCAACATATGACATCGATAAATCTTTTTTTACAAAGTTGCTAAGATCCTTGCGATTCTTGAATTTTGCGATTATTACCATATCTGTTAACCCGGTAATATCATATACAGCACACACATTTGGCAAGTTTGCTATGTGTCTTTCTACTTCCGATATCTTCCCTTTAACAGCAGTAACTTCGATGATTGCAGTTAAATCATAACCTAATTTCTCATGATCAAGTACTGCGGAATAAAATTTGATGATATTATCATTCTCCAATTTTTCTACTCTGCTCAGAACTGTAGGAGGAGAGACGCCTATTTCATCAGCTATTTTTCTATAAGAGAGCCTGGCGTCTGAAAGCAATTTTCTAATGATTTTAACATTTGTTTCGTCCATGTTCATAATAATTAGAATTGCTTGACAAATAAAAAGCCATCGACCTCATGAAGTTTCATTTGTTAATAAGCCGAAGCCTTAAATTTTATATCCTACTATTTATATTTAACATATCGTGTCATTTAAAAAAAGTTCTTCATTAGAAATAGATTAGAAATAGATAAAGACATAGGTAATGTAAAGCGGATGACATTGACTTTATTCAAGTAAGATATACTGATGTATTTGGCAGGTTTCTTGCAAAGTATATTTTAAGTGATAATGAGGAAATGTATGATTTTTTTAGATATGGAATTGGAGTGGACGGTTCATCTGTAAGGGGCTTTGCGAGTATTGATGATTCGGATATGTTACTTATTCCAGATAGCTCAACAACAAGAATGGTTCCTCATATGTTTTCTAAATTCAAAATGGCTAGTCATCGCAGATGTACATAGAGGTTTTCGACTGGGGAGGTTAATGAAAGATCCTAGATTTGTATCACAACATATGGAAGAATATCTCATACAAAATAATCTCCTATGCCAAATTGGTCCTGAAGTCGAGTGCTTTATCTTTGATGATATAGTTTTCCATAACAACAATAGTGATAAACATCATGGAACTGAAGTCATATCTACAGAACAATGTGGAATAGGCAAATATCCTATACGTAGAAAAGATGGATATGATGCACCTCCATTCCAGGATTCTCTATTAGAATTTAGATTTGAAGTTGCTGAGATTTTGAAGAACTATTATATTAAAGTCACAAACCTAAACCACGAGGTATCAAGTAGCGGTCAAATCGAGATTAATTTTGTGCATAATACTTTGACAAAGGCTGCGGACAATGTCCAAATCTATAAAGATGTTGTTAGAAATGTAGCAAAACAATATAACAAAGTAGCAAACTTTATGCCAAAACCTATTTTTGACGAAAGTAACACAATAAATGGTGTGGTAGTGGTGATAATGGTTCAGGTATGCATGTTAATATCAGTTTGTGGAGCAAGTCTTCTTCAAGTAGTGAAAACATATTCTATGATGACGAAGATGATTATGCGGAAATCAGCCAAAAAGGAAGATACTTTATCGGCGGAGTGCTAAGCCATGCATCATCATTGGCTGCAATTGTAGCACCAACAATAAACTCTTATCGGCGCATGGTTCCCGGATTTGAGGCACCTGTTTATATTGCATGGGGTAGAGCAAACCGGTCGGCAGTTATAGGGGTACCTATCAATGAACGAAATAAATTCAAATCAAAACGTATAGAATTTAGGGCACCTGATCCATCATCTAATCCATACTTAGCGTTTTCAGCGATATTAGCGGCAGGGCTTGATGGAATAAAGCAGAAAATTGATCCTGGATCTCCTATCAAATAAAAATATCTATAAAAATGTCTGATTCAAGGAGAAATAATTTAGGGATAAAGTCTTTACCAGATAGTTTAAGAGAATCACTTGAAGCATTAAAAAGTGACAGGCTACCTTAAAACATGGTTTCATAGTGAACTCCTAGAGACTTACTTTATGCTAAAACACGATGAGATAATAGAGGATGAAGGTAAAGGTAAATCAAAGACACAGCAGTTTATCCGTTACTATGACGTGTGAGGCAATAATAGGAATAGGAATAGGAAAGAGAAGTAGAATAAGCAAGAGTTAATAGAAGAAAGTAATAGAGCAGCAATGGAATTAATAATAATAAGCCGTTCAAGTCAGAATTTATGTCTTATTTTGTAATGATCCACCATACATCCCTTTGAACAAAACTCTGCAATACAATCTACTTTTGTACATGGAATAGGATCAACATGATTGAATTTGTTATTACAATAAGTACAAAATGATTCTAATTGCGGGTAAGTGTTATTAATGTAAGTATATCCACAAATTCTTTTTTCCTTAAACCAAAGGATATCGAGTTTTAGTTTCTCTGCATAGGTTGCAACTATGTCATATGCTTCATAAAAACCAGGTGCATAAAATTGTCTTATAAAGGTAGCTGATTGTGGATTTTTCTTTGAATTAGGATTTTTAAAGGCTACCAGCCATTTTTCAGCTAGCACAATATCATCTTCGCTGACTTTGGACTTCTCTTGAATCTTTCTCTGTTTTCGGTTTTCACTCAAATATATCCTACTGTTATAGTTTTCAGATTAAACTGTTGCGGGTGGATAAATATATACTAGGTTGTCATATTATTACCATAGATAATTTTTTTGGCCGCTCGAATGATTCATTCTTCAGAGAATGGTTAAATAAGATCTGATTCTTTTTTCATGCCTCCTTAATATGCTAATAAATATGCTCAAATGTTTTGATATGATTTAAAAAGAGCATCTTGGAAAAATTGCCTTAATTGGGATACACTCACCCTTTCCTGTTGCATTGTATCGCGGTATCTAACCGTGACAGTGTCATCGTCCATAGTTATTTTATCAACTGTTACTGCAAAAGGTACTCCAATTTCTTCCAACCTTCTATACCTTCTGCCTATTGATCCTGATTCATCATAGAAGGTATCAAATTCTCTCTTAAACTTGGAATAAATGTTCTGTGCCTTCTCACTTAAACCATGTTTTGTCATCAGAGGAAGAACTCCGAATAGCATGGGAGCAAGATACGGTTTTAATTTTAATATGATCCTGTCATCACGTTCTCTGTCCTCAAAATAAGAGTGTTCTAGAATTGCATAAATGCTTCTATCAATACCCATTGAAAGCTCAAATATATGCGGTAAGATCTTTGTCTGATCAGAAGGGTCGATTACTTCAAGGTTATGCTTACTTATCATAGCATGTCTATTAAGGTCATAATCTGATCGATAATTGCAAGCGACAAGTTCTAACCAGCCTACACTTGTCTCAACTTCATAATCAAATGCAAAGGATGCATAGAATGCTTTCTCCTCGTTGGACAACCGCCTAAAGCGAGTTCGTCTAACATCTATCCCGGTTTTCAGATAAAATCTATTTAATAATGCAAGGTAATATGCAACCATCTTGTTTGGTAATAAACTCTTTCTGAGGGCCTCGTCTGCTGTTAATTCGGTAATTGATCCTTGGTCATAAAGTCTCAGAAAAGTATTTTTAACTTCTTCAAATTTTGGCAAATCATCTAGTTTATTAGGATTACAAAATACTTCGATCTCTGCCTGGTAGAATTCTCTCAGTCTGAGTATACTCTGTCTTGGTGCTATTTCATTTCTAAAGCTCTTGCCAACCTGTGCAATCCCTAATGGCAATTTACCCCGCATAGTTTTGAAAACTCTAGGAAAATCAACAAATATTGTCTGACAGGTTTCCGGTCTCAAATATGCCTCCTCTGCACCTGGACCAATTCCAACTTTGAACATCATGTTAAATCGACTCACACTTCCAAATTCCCCATTACAATTTGGGCATCTTAAGCCATGTTTCTTGATAATTGCATTTATATCTTCATCAGCCATCCTTTCAGGAACATTTTCGCCAGTTTCTTCTAGTATGTATCTATCAGCTCTAAAGATTGAACTGCATTTGATACATTTAATGATGGGATCTGTAAAGTTGCCAATGTGTCCAGAAGCAATAAAAACACTTTTGCTCATAATCTGAGAGCCATCGATTTCAACCATCCCGTCATGTCTCACAAGCTCTCTTCGCCACAGATCAATGAACTTATTCTTCATACTAACTCCGTTCGCACCATATTCCCAAAAGCCTGCTGGAGCATCAGCATAAATTTCACAACTTGGAAAATAAAAACCCCTTTCTAAGGCAAGTTTCATTATATCTTCGTAACTACTCATCTTCCCATAGAGCATTTACAGATATATGCTTTAAATTTATTGTATATATCTCAAATTTTGCTAATATGTTTGTTCGATCCAAGCTGTGTTAAGTTAAGGCTCCTTTCATCCACCTCTTATCAAGGGCATAATAATGTTTGTTTAGATCGTAGTTGATAAATTATAAGAAGAACAATATCAACCACATTCAATATAATCAACTACTTTTTCCGACGTAGGTAATAGCCATCAAAACCTTCGGCTCTATAGATATACATATATTCCCTAATTCCCTCGTTTATACTCTTTTTTCAAATGGTAAATCGAGTATGTGTTTCAGTACTAAGAAAGTGCAGTTTCAGGATACCATGATCCGCATCATAATATACACTACGTTTTTTACATAAGGTTTCACTTTCTGATCTTAGAAATAAATGATTCTGCAACTAGCGTATTCCTATGTCTTGAAATATTAATAAACTCGAATTCTGTATCGAATTGGTT
>JAFAQB010000138.1 GCA_019246625.1 Nitrososphaeraceae archaeon | reverse complement strand
TTGATAAAAGGTTCTGTTAATAGGTTCTTACTGCCTTGCTGTTTGTTCATGGTCCATCACTCAATAGCCAACAATTCTTAAAAATCAAGCAGCATGCCTATTATGAGTCTATATATTGATCTAATGTACCAGATTTTTTTTGCGATCATGACCCTTATGACCCTCAAAAGACGGCCTATATTTTAAGAATTTAGTAAGTTCAGCTTTAAATGCATCTTTTTCCTTTTGATCCTTGATATGATTGAAAGCAAGCTCTCTTGTTTTCTGACATAGAGCTATATAATCAGTTATATTTTGATAATAAATAACAAAAATACCAAGAGAAATCATTAAAATACTCCCACCTAATCGAATTCCTATCAACATTGTTGGGAGAAGCTAAGGGCGTTATCAAAATTTGATTACGCCGATATATCAGCCACTCACAAGATAATGAAAAGAGATGTTGGTATCGCGTATATTGCTATGAGAAAAATCCACTACAATGTGATGAGATTTAGAGACACAGTATCTTTAGATGAAGCCGAAGTTTTGGCTGGCCGTTTTAAATCTGCAGGATTAGTGTTTATCTATTTTAATATTGAGCTGTATATGTGATTGTTTCATTTAAGGATATACAAGAAGGTTATAATAAAGTTATAGAGCATTAGTCCAAGCGAAAGAATTACCATAGGTTGTTGGATAGCTTTTATCTCAAGCGATTAATGGAGATGTCATAGCAAGATATATGTATATATGTATATATGGATCTTGATAACAAGCTTTAAAGTCATATCAGTCTATATATTAGCTATGTATATACTGAGATTTATCCAGATGATCGCCAGGCTTGATCCATGATCAAATCTTCGTCAAATACCGTCAAATGATGGTCAGATGGTCGTCGGGCAGAAAAAGAAGTTATGTAACCACAAGCATGTTTTGCTGATTGCCGTCATATCATGGTCATACATTCGTCAGATGCCGTCATTTTAGAGTCATAATATTGTCAAATGCAGGTCATATCTTTGTCAAATCATCGTCAGATAGCATTGTGCTTGATACTATCATGATATGACATACCCCTATATACTGCCCTTATGTACTATGGCTAAAAAAAGATAGTAAAGCTCAAGCAAAGAATAGCTATACAGAATCATTAAATATTGAAATGTTCTTTAACATTATTAGCAAAGGATTCATGGGTGGTAACATTCTAAGACCTATGAAAGTTGATGTCCTTAGAAAATGGCTACAGGGCAAAAGCAGAGATCAAATAGCAAAGGAAGAAGGGATTGGTACTGGTACTGTAAGCAGTATAATAAAGGAATGCAGACAATAGAATGATACTGAATTTGATTTATTAAGACAAGTTGCTGTAGATCTGAAAAGTCAAGGCTATAATATAGAATCTTTTGCACCTTTAGTCAGAATAAGGGAAATACTGAGAAGAGAATTATTATTACCAGACAAAACGATAACAGGCATAAAAATAGCGGGCGGACAGGAACATGAAGATGGTGATCTTAAAACAACACTGGAGAAAAAACTCGAATCCTTACTGCAAGCATTACTAGTATTTTGCTTTAAGCACAATCTGCCGATCAAAGATTTTGTTGATGATATTCATGACTTACGTCGCAGAGCTAATAGGCTAGGTATTCCACTTGAAAACTTACCTAGTTATGTTAAACGATTAGAAGATACTGTCCATAGCCTATATGAAGAAATAAAACAGAAAAGATTAGAAAAGGAAGAGGCGTTAGAAGATTATGATGTAACTTTAGAATTGCTTGAAGAATATGATGCAAATAGGCCATTATTTGAAGAAAATAAAAAACTAAGAGAAGAATTAGATAAGGTAAGAGAGCAAAGAGACGATTATGAGAGAGAGCTAGTAAGTGAAAGGATCGCCTTGGGCTTGGACGAATATACTACCTATTGGGTTCCTGATAACTAGACGAAGCCAAAATATTCTTGGTCTCGCTGGTGGCATAGTGTACAGTTGTAGAGAGAAGATTAAACCCTATTTCTTGGTATATCAATACATTAATTCTTGGTACTTTTCAAGTTTGGCCTTGGAGAGAAGTACTTTTGAATAATAAACTTTAATACAATAGAACTACACACTATCTGGATGTGATGAATTAAAATTACCTATCGGCACATGGCAGATGTATGGTAATAATAAACAAGGAGAATTACGCATAGACTCTTTAGCACAGTTCAAGCTCGGTTAGGTTCTTATCTACCAAGGAATCGACAATATTCCGTTGCGTATGTTCCAGAGGCTCTCCCTTTAGTAACTGTGAATATTATCTTTCACATAGTGATCTATAACACGATCGACTAGATGGCTAATCCAGTCTGTAATAGCTGAAATTGTCTCTTTAAGTGATTTAGCATCTCATTCGTGTCAACTTTGTCTCCAATTTGCATTTTCACTGTTGTAGCAATGATTTCTGAGAAGCGATTTGAGATTATTGCAAATGATTACCCTGTTTTATGGAGGAACATTACTGATTCATTAGTACATAGGTTAAATATATTTTCCAATCGTTTAGGCAGTCCGCAAGGGCCTCGAGTATTTATCGGTCACGGACATTCAAAACTCGAGAGAACTTAAGGATTTTATCAATAACAAATTGGGCCTTGAATGGGATGAATTCAATCGAGAATCCACTGCAAGCAAAGATGTAACTGAGCTATACATATAATATTCTTATCTTACCATTCTGCTTTTTTACTTTTTTATTACTTTATTAATGGTGAATTCATCTATTATAGATCCATCGTTAGCATAGAACTCTCCACTAAGAGTTTTTCCATTATTTGTTATGGCAACATCTAGAAAACCATGTGCTAAAAATTGTGTTACTACATATGGAGCCTTGCCATATAATGGAAAGAAACGAGCACCTGCAGGACCTGCTATTACAAAGATTCTTCCTTGGGGATTGGTATAGTTATTCGTATTTTTCATATCTGTCATTATTGGTTTAGTTGGATCTAATTTATCGTATTTTAGAGGATAGGATCTTTGGTAGTTGTGCATGTCGGTATTGAGCACTAGGTCAACATGGTATTTATCGAATAATGGATGATATATGTCTCTCACTGGAGCAAACGGAGTATTGATGGATGGCGAAGAATACGATTTTCTATGGTAAGACGCTACAATCCAGTCTATATTTGGATCTGATGCTGCTTTTTCTAGATCTTTGCTCACAAACTTATATTGCTCAGAACCAACACCTAACGGTATTTCTGTTGATAGTACAATAAAGTGTACATTTTGGTAGTTCAAAGAGTAGTATTGCTTTGTTAAGTTAAAGCGACTCATATATAGGTTCAAAAGTGACTGAGAATCGTGTTCATGATTGCCTATAGCAATTTTCATTTTTGATTCTATTGGTTTTACTATTTTAAACCAACAGTCTGGAGTTCTACTTTCATTTAAATAATCACTATACCAA
>JAFAQB010000137.1 GCA_019246625.1 Nitrososphaeraceae archaeon | reverse complement strand
TCTTGGTTATGAATGGAGGTTAAATTAAGAGCCCTGTACAAAAGTTTGACAGCAATAGTGTACTATTTTATATAAGTTTGTTAATAACCGATTAGCAGATAGCTGACAAATAGCCAAACTTCAAAAGGAAGCAATGTTATAGAAAAGTCTTCGGGAATCCATGACGATATCGGTGCTAAAAGTAGGTTCCTATTACAAGACATAATAGTTCTAAGCTTTAAAGGTTTTCTTTTTGATTCTCCTTATTATAGATGGATTTTGCAAATGAAAGCTGATATCCATCTGGTTCTCTTATGTGAAAGTACCTTTCACCCCATGAGGCATTAGTGGGTTCATTTTCAAATGAGATTAAATTTGAAATATGCTTATTGCTCCTAAAATAGAGATATAGTCCATCTACATCTTCAGCATGGAAAATTATTCGTCCAAAATATTGCCTTTGTTTTCTGTCATTATCATCATGTGTTGCGTGACGACGGTTATGATTGTTATTGGGTATGTTTAATTCTAGATTTAAATACATTTTTGGTACATGTTCTCCAATTTGAAAGGTAGTAAAACTATCATCTGATGATCCACCGTAAACTAACTTAAAACCTGGTATTTGAGAATAAAAGCTGCAAGACCTTTTCATATTTTCAATTATCAAAGTTATTGCAGAAATTCTCTGTACTTTCATATTATAATAAATAATTCTAAAGGATATAGAGATCTCAGTCTTATGTCAGACAAATTCTCTGCTACTGCTTTTGATCCTCGTTATCGTAACGATAAAAGACACCTTCTCGTATTATGTTCTTTGAGGTTCCAATACCGTTGCTTTGATTCTAGACAATAACACCGACATTTTGACATAGTATTCAAGATAATGATACTTTGTCATAAACTTATTTTATTCTGCTGTTCTTAATGCTGATCGTCTGTATGCCGCTCGTATACTACCGTTACCTGAAAGAAGAAATGTCGAGATGGATACAGTTACATATTTTGTAAAGACACTTCCGAACAAATCTAGTTACATAATAAGTAAGTTTAGGAATATATTGTACGACAACGTTCAACAATAGGCCAAAACGGTAGAACTAGATCAGAGGATCTTAACTCTGACTGCACCTACAGGTCAGGGAAAGACGCTCAGCTCGATAAACTTTGCACTAAACATCAGGAAAAGGGTAGAGTGGGAAAAAGGCTATACCCCAAGAATAATCTATGTCGCACCGTTTATCAGTATTTTGGATCAAAACTGGAAGGTCCTACAAGAAGTATTTCAGGGTCATAAACTGGAAGTAGAAGGAAAAGTAAAACAGGAGCAGCAAACAAACTTACTTTTGATGCATCATCATCTATCGCCGATAAGTTATTCAAAAGCAAAAAATGCAAATGAAGAGCAATTAAAAGAAAGTTACAGCACTTCACTCCACTTTTATCCAGTTCTTTGATACTATTTTTGGAAGGTATACGTCACAAGGCAGATTTAGTAACATTGTTTGAAGTATTTCATTGCTGTAAAAATAACTCAACTATAATATAATGACCATACACAAATACCATTTATGGAACCCATAAGTGGGATTTGTGTCTAATATTTAAAAAATAATGGATATATCAAGAACCCATGAAACAAAACAAACAAAAGGTCGTCATGGCAGGTTTGATAACGCTCCTAGTAATATCAACAACAACAATAATATCTACCTCGAATAACATCATGCCACTCAAGACAGAGCAACAGTACAGTGTGACAACTTATTCTCTAAATCTCGGTGAATATATATGAAAAGAATTATGACAACAAGATTGACAACAATTAATCAAACAACAACAATAGCTTATATTGTAACTGCACTAATGTTATCAACAGCAGTCATATACTTTATTGTTGCTTCTCAGGATTATATTGGACTTTCCCAATCAGTATCAGCATCAATATCTTCTCAAAACAGCATTAGTAGTAGCAAAGATGCATTAGCAGATTTAATTGGAACTACAAATGAAATGATATTCTTTATGATAGTTGGAATTGCATATATTCCAGTTGCTCTTTGGATGCTAGTAAAGCGCAAACACTATTCCAAACCACCATATATTGTAGCTATTATAGGTTCAGCAGCTTTGATTATATTTTACATTGCTACTAGAACAGTAAATCTTCCAACTATAGGATTACAAACTGATGTAGGTTCAATAGACATTGCAGCAAAGGTCTTACAGAGCGCAGTAATTGCAGGCTCACTAGTCATCATAAGAAGATCAAAGGTGATGCTGAAGGAATTGTAAGTACTAATAATAATAACAACTCTTATGATCTATTTGCATCTGGTAGCAACCTGATGGTTACTTACATATGTAACTTGCAGATTGTGATAGAAGAGTCCTTTCTCGCTCTGAAGACAGCACTGTTATTATTATTATCCTTCCATCACCTTCATTAATCTCTTTGATGATGTCTGGGCTCTTTGTTGTCTTCAAATTGATAATAGGTATTTCAGGAGAATCAGTAAAAGATGCTAGAGACGCATACCTATTACACTCATAAGATGTGCATACTTGGATTCAGCTTCTCTTGTGTTTGTTTCAGCTTCTTTTCTTTTATCATCTAATTCTTTTATTTCTTTTTTTATAGGCTTTTAATGTACCAAATAGTATAGGGTCGAGATTTCTTTATTGGTGTAACCAGCTTCCTCT
>JAFAQB010000112.1 GCA_019246625.1 Nitrososphaeraceae archaeon | reverse complement strand
TGGAACCTACTAGAAGCTGCCTTAATAGGAAAGCCACATGTCTTTGAGAGCTAGTCGGAATTTACTACTTGGTATTGGTAGATATAGTAATATTACTAGATCAAGTAAGAATGAGAGATTTATACACTAGACATTTAGGAATTTATTGCTATTGGAATGCCTATATATTTTTATATATATCATGAATTAAATTACAAGCGCATAATATCTCATACGTTTACACAATCGATCAATCAATGTACATCCGATTTTCTGTACTCCTTAAATAATCTTTTACTCTGTCTATTTTCTAAGGCTGACCCGGCGTATAAGACCTTCCTTCTACGAAACAAAACCGCAAGCAGGTAATTTTGAGGATTCTGAAATAGAGACGAATTCAAGTGACAATTTAAACTTGACTATTTTGAAATATCTGGAGTAGCAAGCTTCTTTACGAAATCATGCTTGGAACCCTCCCAAGTGACGTATGCCAAAGTATGTCCAAAACATAACGCAGCTTTAACTTGATGATCGCTCCAACTTAGGATACATCCACATGGTAAATTTGCTGTTGTAGTCATGTATTGCTAGGTACATGATTTTCCTATTTGAATGATATGGTGAAATACCAGATGCTTTAGAAGTGAATTTGATAATATGAAGGATAACGAATTCTTTAAATGAATGACTCGAACGTTAATATAAGACTACTATTGAGTCATTAAGGAGTACTCGTATTATTATTCAATTACGTAAGACAGTTGAGTTTGAATGGTCTAATATCAATGACATAGATGTTAAGGAATTATTGCTCCTACAAGCTAGAGGATGATGCTTGTGAATTTGCTCTAGGTGTATTAAAGTCTGAAATATTAGCCATGTGATTGCGTATTTTCATCTACAGATGAAAAAACTTTCATCTGCAGAGTTAGATTGAACAGATTTATTGTTATTATTGTTATTACTTTTATTTGGTAACTAGAATGCCGGGTACAATGTATCATCATAAGGAAGATTTGCTAGAAAGTACAGACCTATTGATTTAAGTTGTTAGCATAAGTTACAACGCCAGATGCAGCACTTCCAAGTAATAGTTTCTTAAATCCTGATCTCTAGTAATGAATATCTGATTCAGAAATTTAGTGGATTTTTTCCTAATAATACTTGCACTCATGGTTTAACATGGTAAACTAGGGATGTCTAGCTGAAAAAACACAATAACACTAAGACGGTACTAGCTGTATCTAACAAATCAGCAATTAATCAATCATTAAAATAGATAATATGTTCGAATGTAATACTAGTTTAACAGGCATTATCAGCTTTGGTATACTAAACTTAACTCTCAACTCGCTTAGGTTTTTATTACTTTTGTATTATATTATAGGATATAGAGGATGTCTATACAGGTGGAAAAGTCTAGGCTCCCATCACCCGAGAAGATCTAAGAGGCGAAATCCTCTAGGGAAACTACAATAAAAAAGGAAAGTGAGACAATATACAGTTTGCCCTACTGTTTTCACCTGTATATGGAATCCTCTTCCAATGTCTTAGTAGTCTATTATCTTCATTATCTTTCGCTGCACTATCTGTAAGAAATGTCCTTTCGTCATATGGAAAATCTGATTCGTTGATACATAGAGGAAGCTAAGCATAAGGACTTGAATGAATAAAGTGATTTTTCTGACGTAATTGAATATGCTAACAGTAATATTTATTCAAAAGCTGATTTCTATTAATAGTACAAGAAGTGATATAAAACATTGGCTGACAAAATCAAATGTTCGCACATACTTGTCAAAAAGCAAAGTGAAGCTATTGATATAATTGAAAGATTAAAGAAAGGTGAAAGCTTTACTACCCTAGCTAAAGAATTATCTATTGATAAAGGAAGTGCAAAGAGAGGTGGAGATTTGGGTTTGTTTGGAAGGGGCATGATGGTAAAATCATTTGAAGAAGCAGCATTCAATTTAAAGAAAGGAGAAATGACATCAGAGCCGATCAAGACAGAATTTGGATATCATATAATTAAGAGAGCAGGGTAAAGGACAATAGTGAATAATTGAATCTGAAGCGAATCTATAACTTCTTGAGTTATTAAAATACAGGGAAAGACCATTTGCCTTATTGATGGATGTATTTGTCCTAATGTGCTTCATAATATTCACAATGAATCCATTAGGCGTCCTAAGCGGCTGTATGTCTTGACAACATTCTCGATAAAGATGACCACATGGAAGCATTCTGTAATTGTCTATAACCAATGAACTCTTGAAAGGCTAGCATTGAAAAACCGGATCGCCAAAGGAACTCTCTTTAGTAAGAATAACCGTTAAGATCAAGTGATGATTTCAGCAAATTGCAAAAAATCTGTGCATGACGATTGTATTATTGATTTGGGAAACAATCACAAATGCGAATGTAGTTGTCATGTATCAAAGATTACTCCGAACTCTATGCAACAGGAAAAAGAAAAGCGCGGCATTACAAGAGAAGATGAATTAAGAGCTGAGGCAATACCATGACATGGATGATTCCCTTGATATCTGAGGACCTTATGTGCCAATAGGTACAGTCTTAGATTCAGAACAAGCAAAGATATTGTTACTTATTGAGAATGCCTTTTTATGCTCGCACATCTGACTAGTGGAAGTAAAAGTTGTTAGAGGATACTGAAAAGGAGTTTGATCTATGCTGTTATAAGGTAAGCAAATATATGAACGTAAGTTATTTTTATATTGGCCCAGTGTCTTTATAGCGATACCTACAAAAGAGATATTGTGTGTGGTAAGACCACTGATCCAAAATAGTGGATGAATCTAAAAGCAGATCTACCAATACGCAGCCCCAATATGATCTTTCTAATGCCAAGTACTTGTGGGCATAGCTGGAAAGATTCAATAAGTAACGTCCTACTTGGAACTTTACAAAGCGGTGGCACTGACAAGGCTCAAACCAGCGCAATTGTCAAGGTATACATCAGTTTAGATATAGCAATGTATAGAATATTACAGCTTCTGGTTGAAGTACTTATATAGGTTATTTTTATATCATTGGTCTATGATCTTAGAAAATGTCAATAGGAAAATCGCAATCCGCATTAGATGATAGTTCTTCAAGTGTTAAAGCATCTGTCTCAAGACAGCAATCAATATTCCTTCTCTGCGAGAGGTGTCACTGGTGTACAACCTATATTGATAAAAGCCGACTACCTGCCGATAACAAATGTCAACAATGTTCTAATACAGATATGCTATCAAGCTTTCCCATACTATCCAACGAATCATTTACTTTTGATTACAATGAAAAAAGAGGGGTAGAATTAGAATTTAAACCTAGGAAAACAATGACCAAATAACTGGCTGTTACTGTTATATAATTAACCATCATATTACAGACATCGTGACATTTGGATTCTTTACAATATAGGCTTGTAAACCAAGGATGTTTCCTCATCTTAATATTACGTGGTAATAACCCACGCGCTAGCTAGAATAACGGATAAATAAGTTCGAATGTATTTATGGATTAAAGAGCGGACCTTTGTATCAGGCTCATGTGGCCAATTAAAATATCTTCGGGGTCGCGGATAATGTTAATTATTATATTAGGCCTAGGGGAAATATCCATCTCATAGTCTTTAACTATCGATTCAGATCTTGGCATCTATCTAATACAAGTTTAGAAGAGCAACCGACCTACTTCCTAATGTTGTAATAGTAAGAGGTTCGATAAACGAGTTAGATGTTGTAATAATTGGATCTGCTATTTCGTCATATTTCCAATTTCGTTCGAGGTCCTATTGCCAGCAGATGATGACGTCTTTGGTAAATTAGGACCGAAAGTAGAAGTAACATTTGGTGTTGTCTTGCCAGTAGTAGGGGGGTTCTGGTCCTGAGCGAAAGCCATATGCAATGTCGTTACTACTACCGGTGCAATAATGAATGTAACCAGAATCGGAATTGCAGTTAATGGTCGCACTTTGTCATTCATGTAAATACATCAGCGATATTATTTATAAGTATTCAAGTAATCTATTGTGTCAGACGGCAACAATCACGTGTTTATTAATAATAGAGTATTAGGTGATTAGACTCATGACTATAAACCTTTAATTGTATAATTAGGCTGTGTTAACTTAACAGAAAGACTATAGCTGAAGGCATCCTGTTCGTCATATTGCTACATATTAAAAGAAGAAATAGAACATCTTCTGATGACGATATTTACTACGGTCTATACTTATTTTACTTTCTTGGTTTATCATACAGAAGTACTGCAAAAGCTTTATCAAGATTCATAAAAAGAAGTCATGTTGCTATTTGGAAATGGATGGATACAGAGAAAGATATAAACCTGAAAGAACGTCCTATAAAAGGAGAAAAGTTTCTGAATTTATTATATAGATGAAACACAAATTAAAATTGGTAGGAATTACTTTTGGATTTGGGTTGCAGTAGAACCTGATAACAAAACCATCCTTGGTTTCCATATTTCATTAGAAAGGAACATGCTTGTTATTGCAGAACAGTTTCTTCAAAGACTGGTAAACAAATATGGAAAGCATCCGATTTCTACAGATGGTGGTACCTGGTACCCATCCACAAGCCTGCAGATTTTTAAAACTAACGTATCATTTACATTCATTTTATGAGAAAAGCATTATTGAAAGAAAGATTCAGTGCTTCAAGGATAGGATAGGATAGGACAGAATCCTTTGATTAGTATTTTCCATGTTTGAAAGAAGAATGCAAATTACAACATATTAGAAATTGGTTCAATCTATTTATTGATTATTGCAATAGGAGATGATTCCTTAAGTTAACAGGGCC
>JAFAQB010000359.1 GCA_019246625.1 Nitrososphaeraceae archaeon | reverse complement strand
TGCCACCATCATCATCAATTTCAAAATCACATACTGTAAAAATAACCTCTCCTGCAAAGGGTCAACAAGTACCAGTAGGTAAAGATCTTGTAGTGTCTGGTATAACAGGTAATGCTACTGGTAGTAGTACAGCAACATCTCATTGCCAGGTTTCTGTTATTGCAAATAGTGTAAAGCCATATCAACCAGCCACTGGGATTGGTCCAGGTGGATCAGCAGATTATTCAAAGTGGAACTTTGTACTTACTTCTAAATATACCACTATAAAACCAGGACCAGCTAATAAAATTACAGCTAAATACATATGCAGTAATAATCCAAGTGTACCATCGTATTATAGCGTAAATGTTACTGGATCACAATCGGCAACAGCAACCAATACAAATGTTTCTACAAAGCAAAACAATCAACCTATAACAATCAACTACAATAGTACAAAAGGAGACAGCACAACTACGAATTTCAAACACAAGATGTCAACACATGGCAAGTTAATTTATCTTGGTAGTAGTCAGTTAACGGATAAAGCTGACAACAGTAGAATTAAGATAATATCAGCCGATCATCACAGCAGTAGTAGAAAACCGTCAGCTCATAATAATAATTATCATTATGATGAAGGTATCAGTAAATCAAAAAGCGAGCCTGTTAGTAGTAAGCCAGAATTTAAGCCTTTTATCCTTCCATTTAACAATTGATTAGGTCGTCACAGCTTATTGTGAACAATGAATATCTAAACTATCGGTCTAGGATGACTTGTACTGTGGCATCAATTTGTACAAGTCATTATAGACAAAAACCTGCAATTATTGAAAAAGAACAATGAAAGATTGTTTGTGGAGATTCTGTGATGTTAGATACTGATATTATATTACATAATAAATAGTACATAGTACATAATATATGAAAATTTATAGCTCTGATTAAAAGCCTTTAATATGATAAGTAATACAATAGCTGCTATATATAGAAAATTATACTTATAAAAAATGAATACAGTGATATATATGATGAACATACAGAACCTTTATCTTATCAAAAATGAGATAACGTCATCAGTAACCATGCAAGAAGATACTGACACTAACATCAAGAAGTTTGAGTTACCTGGTAGCAAAACACACTATGCTCCATCATTATCGTTTACTATTAGCCATATGCAACTTTCTATAGAACCAGATTTTAAATCAAAAACCATTAGTTGTGAGCAACAACTTGAAATTATTGCAATTCAAGATTTAGATGAAATTATACTCGATATTTGTGAACTTCATATAAAGTCAGTATTCTATATTGATGTTGTTGCTACTGATGCTGTTACATCAGATGATAGTGATAGCGACAATCGCACTAAAAGATTGAACTTTCGTAAGTATGGAGATAAGCTCATTATCAAACTTGACAAAATGTTGTCGGAAGGAACCGTTTTTCGTATTATTATTGTATATTCCGCAAAGCCAAGAAAAGGTTTTTATTTTATCGAACCTGATGAATATTACCCAAAGAAGAATTTACAAGCTTGGACTCAAGGCCAAGCAATTGATTCAAAATACTGGTTTCCATGTCTTGATCATCCACTGGTTAAGTTTGAAAGTGAGATTTCAGTTATTGTTCCTAGAAAATTTATTGCAATTTCTAATGGCAAGTTGCAGGTAGCAAAAGTCCACCGATGGATAAGAGGAGAAGACGATAATAAAGTGAATGAAAAGGGAAAAAAGCAGGAAGAGGAGAAGAGAGTCTTTACTTGGGCGGAACCAAGTCCACATTCAGCATATGTTACCTCTGTCGTTATAGGAAAATTTGTTGAGAGACGGGAGACATATAATCACGACATTGAGTTGCTTTATTATGTACCTGAGGATAAAAAAAATTATGCAGAAAGATCTTTTGAACATACAGTGCATATGATCAGGTTTTTTGAAGAATATCTTGATACAAAATATCCATACAGTAAATATTCGCAAGTTACAGTTGAAGATTTTATGTATGGTGGCATGGAAAACTCAAGCTGCACGACGTTAACGATAGATACTTTACATGACAAAAAAGCTCACCTTGATTATACTAGCGACCATCTAGTTTCCCATGAGCTTGCTCATCAATGGTTTGGTGACTTAGTGACCTGTAGAGACTGGCAACATATCTGGCTTAATGAGGGCTTTGCAACATATTGTGAAGCATTGTATTGGGAATCTAGCAGGGGAATTGATGAATTCCAATATTATATGACGCAGACCGCAGACGACTATTTTGATGAAGCTAATAGTCGATATAAGCGACCAATTGTAACTAAAATCTACAAACATCCAGATGATCTATTTGACAGACATACATACGAAAAGGCCGGGTGCATTCTACATATGCTCAGAAATTATATCGGTGACAAATACTTTAAGAGATCTTTAAAGACCTATCTGGAAAGATATGCCAATAGTGTAGCTGAAACTGATGATCTACGCAAAGTTCTTGAGTTGGAATCAGGAGCAAGTTTACAACAATTTTTTGACCAGTGGCTTTTTAGAGCAGGCCATCCTGAGCTCAAAATAGAGTTTTCTGCAGATTCCAAAATTGTAAAATTGAAAATTGAACAATCACAAGATGGCGAGACCTTTGAATTTAACCTTGATATAAAATTAGTTTTTTCCTCGCCTGACAGAAAAAATGAAGAAGGAGGTGGAAGAGCAAGAGGGGAAGAAGAAGAGATTCACACTTTGAACATATTCGAAAAAGAAAATGTCATCCAAATTCCAATCGATAAGAAGGGAAAAGAAATAGAATGGTTTTCAATTGATCCACAATTCAAGGTACTAAAGACATTCTCTTTGAAAGCTCCAAAAGAAATGCTTGTCAGACAACTACAAAATGGCAGAACAGTAATTGAGAGAATACAATCAGCTCGTGCCCTGAAGGATCATTCTTCAGAAGATATAATTGAATCATTACAAAAAGCAGTAATGGAAGATCGGTTTTGGGGAGTATCTGTAGAAGCGGCAAAAACACTAGGATCAATTAAATCTGATTCAGCATATATGGCCCTAAAGAGATGCCTTTGTTCTTCTGCTATAAAGCATCCAAAGATTAGGCGAGCAATAGTACGTGCTGTAGGTGAATTCAAAAAGGAAGATTCGTTTGATTTGTTCAAATCCATATTGTTACATAAAGACCAAAGTTATTTTGTAGAAGCAGAGGCAGCAACTGCAATTGGCAAAATAAAGAACAGACAATCAATTCCTATCTTGAAAAAGGCAATTGAAACAGCTAGTTTCCAAGACATTGTAGCCCAGGGAGCAATGACTGGTTTGAAAGAATTTATAGGCGATAAGGAAATTGCAGCATTACTGATTAAAAAGAGCAGGTATGGAAATAATCATAGAGTGAGGGAGACTGCTACTTTCTCTTTGGGTAAATTTGTACACGAAAATCACGAAGTATTTGATCATCTCAAGAATTTGTTAACTGATAAATGGTTCCGAGTACGAATTAACGCCTGTAGAGCATTTGCTGATGCAGAGGAGCCAAAGGCAATTGCTGAATTAGCATGGGTGACTGAGCATGACTTGGACTATAGAGTAAGAAGAATAGCTGAAGAATGCATAAACTTGATCAAAGAATCAATGAAGACACCAAAGGAAGTTGTCAGTATTAGGACAGAAGTAGACAAACTCAAATCAAACAGTTTGGAGATGATGCAAAAGATGAATAGATTAGAGAGGGAATTACATTAATTTAAGGTTCTGCATTATTTACTCTTGACATAATTAACATCATTTATTTACTCTTGACATATAACGATTATGTTCTATGCAGTCTAGATTAACCTGCCATGAGTAATTTTTGATGGTTGGTTGGTTGGTTGGTTCTGCATTATTTAGGTATTTGTTAGTTACAAGTTGGTGAATTTGTTGTATTGTTATATCTGATTCTACTTTCTGCAAACTAAATTTTTGATAGCAAGTCCTCTCCCAAAACACGTTTGATTGAAGAACATTATATTTCGTACACCAATATGGATTCCTTAGAATATGGACTCGAGCGTCATGGATACGTCGAGGATGTGAAAAACAAGAACGTTTACTCAATTACCGCCAAGGAAAGGAAATTGCTAGAAGGTTGGGTTAGTTTCCTGTCAGCCTATTCATAAAGCCATGATGATATATTATTAACCGTCATTTTGTATCCATATATTATTTCTTCTGTGCTTTCTCGATGTCACTAGCATAATAATTAATAACTTCGTCCACCGATTTCCTTGCTAGTTTGTTGGAGTTTCTCCGCCTCCTCTATTAGCATATTCATGTCAATTTTTAGAGGAATCGTTTGATGAGGAATGTCCTTGTCGCCGTCCATAGGTATGTGAAGAATAATACTGTCTGTTGAAATGTCCTCCTATTGTTGCTGAAGACGCATTATTATCGTATTCATAATGAATCAAAGAATTGAATTTGTCTGGATTATTTCTTATTGATTCCATTACAGACAAAACAGCAGCCCCTAAGAGGGCTTTTGCATTCAATAAAGTACTAAGGACTTTATCTTCAACACTTTTTGTTACTTTGATGTACTCTTCATTATTGTTCTTAAAATATTTTACAAGATTCTCCTCTTTCATCCTCTTTTTTTCGCAATTCATCCATCTTGGCTCCTTCTTGTTGGCAGGATAAACAGTAAGAGTCAAATCTTCTGCCTAAGGCTACTACCTGATCATTATAATCTTGAATAATTTTAGCTAAATTTTGCTTCTCTGATTCCTTTGAGTTTACTTCTCTTTTGAGTGATTCATATTTATGTTTTAGCGATGGTAGATTGTTGTTAGTAATCATTAAAAGACTATTAACATGACGTACGCTCATACCTGCAGACTTGGCTGATCTATACAGATTTACATAATACCAAATATCGTCTTTAACTTCTTGATGAATCTTGTTAAGATCATCAAGCTGTGTAAGCGTGCAGTATTCTCTATAGTATTGAGTCACCTCATCTTCTCTGATGTTTAAGGTAATAGCTACTTGTACTAGTGTCTTGCCTTCTGAGAAGAGTTTGTAAGCTTGCGTAGAGTTATGCATCTGTTGTGTTCGCCCTTCTTTTGCTTCCTTCTCCTTTTCAGCTTTATCTACAATACTTCCTATATCCCTAAATGACATTCCGGCTTGTTTTGCTATCTCTGATAGGTGTACGTTGATTGTAAAGGTCTAAAACAATCTTTTCTTTTTCCTGTCTTGTTAATACCATATGTATACAGGTACTTTTAAAAATACAGTATAAAATAAAAATACAAAATTAACGCTGCTGCTACCCTCTGTTACCATCTAACTTGTCATTGTTACCGCTTTTCTACCCTCAGATTTCGTCTGTAACCCCCTGCTACCCTTTACTACTCCTCTATGACTATCATGCTCTGAATGCGGAGTTTGAAGCTGCTGCCATATATGATAGAATGTCTCCACTTTTATCACAAAGTGAGTACCATCTAGTGCAAGGACTGCCTTAACGTTAGCTGATATCAAGCAGTACCTTTGGACTTCCAGGGTACGGAAAAGCTCATATGTGCACTTTTACATATGCTGACACAAAAAACGCTCTGCATAGTTGTGTAAAAGCATAGGATCATGCAGGCAACCTTTGCGCTAATACTCTTACTCGCTAAGTTTCAATCCTTGTTATACTGGACCTCTCTTTCTGACCACAATCTTTTAGCGTTCTTACTCGTATTTTCGAGTATTTTCAAACATATTTTATCATTATCGTATGGCAGAAGAAAATTATCGAGTGGTATTTAAGGATCCCATGGGACAGATTTTTCGATAACAGCAATTCAAGCACCTGCCATCAAATTTAGAATATGGATTTATATCCTTAATAGGATATCAGAGTAAGAGAACTTGTATAGTTATATCTTCTATTAGATGTCTGATAGCGAGTTGACCAACAGATGAAAGAAACATTGGAGATGTAAAAAGTATTAAGTCTACAGAAAGATGAGTCATAGGCGCTGATACATCAGCGCCTGTCTTTCCCTGCTAGGTCTTTTGCTATATGATAGAAAATATACAGCTATCCCTTATGCACCACGCAACTTAACTTTCTTTACGTAATGCGTCAGATTTGTTATCTTGTGGATAGAAGAGTTTTCCACTATAATCTTCCTGAGTCTTTTATACAAGTGTAGAATATAAGGCTCAAACGGGTAACCATGGTAACAACGCGATTAACCATTATCAAACCACTTCGTTGTATACAACCTTACGTGTAGGTCAACATTATGACGTATAAGGAAGACAGTAGCCCTATGCTATCCTGTTACCAGCTTCGTAGCAAGGAGATACGGGTAGGTGTATAAACATAGTAGGTTACACACAGGGGATCTTTAATCCAAGTCGTAAAACTATCGACGTCGACGTCTTTTCCTTTTCGCGGATCTAATGCAACGAGGACTTATATGTATATTTCAATAAAAAATAGCGCAAAGTATCATAAGACGATGTTATTGTTGTAATACGGTTGTGATACAGACAAACCTTATAGTAGTCGTGGAAAACCGCGATGGATAGTCAATATAGGAACGGATGCATGTGATATCTAAGCTTAAAGGCTGGGCAATCTAAGCTATTAATAACTACCAGAAAATAGAACTTCTCTATATAATTATATACAAACATACGCCTATCAAATTTTAAGCATATTTTTCGTGTCAAAAAGATATACTGGTGGAGTTTGTGCTGTTACCTAATATTGTTCCTTGTCAAAAATGAAAACTAAATAAATATAGTAAAGAGTAGTTTAAAAAGTAAATCATTACAAACTAAAACAAGACAATATTATCTTGTTGCAGCCGGCCAAGTCATAACCTAGGACGGCAAGAATGAAGGGAGAAGTGGTCTCATTTAATTTGGGCTCGTATCAAGTAGCCTCACGAGCCTTGTTAGCCAAGTTCTGGAAAATTGGTGGGTGCGCTTTGCTGCTACTGTTGTTGTTGTTGTTGTTGTTGTTGGGTTTTGAGAATGCCTGAGCATTAGGTGTGTCAGTGCTTGTGCGAAAACTAAACTTACATAGTTTTGAAGGTATTAAAATTATGTGAAAGACTTTGAATTGCAATACTAATTATTCCATTATCTGATTTTCTCAGGTTTTTATTCTTCGAATTCTATCCCTAAGGCGCCGGCTGCTCATACTCACCTTTATTGTAATACATCAATTCCTGTAGAGCAAGCAGATAATATTAACAAGCCAGAATTGGTTATGACTCCATAAAACATCATAAAACGGCTTCAAGAAAACAAGCCAGTAACACATTAACAGAGAAGCTAACTATTCACAGTAAAACAGTCAAACTTTTTAGACTAATTTTTATTTTGCTCTTTAATAAAATCTGTCACAATTTTATTAAAAAGTGCCGCTCTGCTCATATAGGGCACATGGCCACATTTCTCAACGAGAATTACCCTACAATTTTCCATCTTTACAAAAGGTTCAATAAATTTTACTGGAATTATTCGATCGTTCTTGCCCCAAATCAGTAATGTCTCTCCTTTTATCTTATGCAAACGCCTACTTATTCTTGGCGCATGGGCACTGCCATTCAATGCAGACATAAACGCCTCTTTTGCACCTGGTGTTAATAATTTACTGTAAAAGTTTTGTGCATAAGTATCATTGACAGGGCCATTGTCTATGGATGAAAGAGCTTTCTTTGCTTCTTGCAATGTCTCTGCTTTTAGTACATCAACATACTTGCGTAGTGCAGGAGTTCCTCTAAATGAAACAGGTAACGCGCCCGCTGGGCTTATTAAGACAAGTTTAGAAACTAAATTAGGATGATTTAATGCAACTTCTGCTGCAATCTGACCTCCCAGAGAACAACCTACAATAGACACAGAAGAACGTAATTTTAAACTCTTGATGAACTTCGCAATGAATGTTGTGTAAAAATTAATACTGTAATTAATTTTGGGTTTATCGCTAAAACCAAATCCTGGAAGATCAAGTGCAACTACTCTAAGCTGCTGTTTAGAAATTGGATTGATATTATTGATCCAACTTTCTATCGATCCACCCAAACCATGAATTAATAGCACAGCATTACATGTAGATTGTGTATCAAGATAACGAATATGAAAATTATTTACATCTAGGTATTGAAAATCCATGGCCAATACTATCTCACATTTTTATTTGGTTAATACTTTTTTCTTTTCTAAATAGCAAAGTTGCCATAAACAGGATGTAGCCATGTCTTTACTAGGTGTCTGTATCAGAAAAGTTCACGTTCATCATCATCCATTATCACCACTTGTCATCAGGGGGACATGGAAGATGATCTTGCAAGCTGTAAAAAATATTCTAATTGGTTCTGTCGCATTAACGTCGGATAACAGCATTTGACTTAGCTGTATCGAAGCGTCGGACATGTATATGAAAACGGACAGGACAATGTTCACAAATATCCTATAAAATATAGTTAAGTTAACGGAGCCGATTTTACTTCTAGTTAAGGCTACGCAAGATAATTGTTATTCTTCCCTGAATAAATAAATCCATGTTACTCGTCTGGAATACTTGTAGAAGATTTATAGAAATAAACGATTTATGTACCTAAATTAATACAAAACGTCCCTAAATTAACTGGCTACCCAAATGTCCCTAAGAATTACCAGAATCCAATATCAAAATCCTATTATTACAATAGTAATGAATATCTTGAAGCCCTTCGAGATAGCAAGAGTATTCTTTAATGATCTATTAAATAAGCTTGCAGATAAGACAATGGTTGCAGCAGTAAAAGGACAACGAATCTTGCTGATATGTGAAGAAATTACATTTTCACAGTCATGACATGGTACGCATCCTCTTCTCTACGCCATGATGAATCTTGAATCTTGATAGAAACAATAGCACAAGTTCATCCTGTAAATCAGATACTGATATTACAGGTCTGAATAAAATTTTGCAAGATTTGTTATTTTTGCATTCTTCTTGTTGCTGTTCCTCTTCTTCTGTCTTCGTTGCTGTAAAGTTTCCCAATGTTGCGTGTATCTTTGAGTGACATCTTCCATTTTGTCTGCAGAGAAAGCTAATACATATTCATATTTCTTTCCCCAATTTCCTTCATAATAGTAAGGATGATTTAATGAAATTGGATAAGTCAATGTAGAATCCACATGGATCCATTTTCCACCTGGCATTACCTTTGCTTCATTCCAACAATGGTCAAGGAAGTCATGAACAATCCTGGCTTCTATATCTAAACTGTTTAACATAGCACCAAAAAGCATAGACCATTCGCTGCATCTGCCTCTCTTAATTTCAGCTATCTTTAAGATTTCGGCATATCTAGGAAAAGCATATTCATAGTTACAGTTATTGCATTTGAAGACTTCTGTTTTTCGCATTTTCCATGAGTTTCCCATTATCACTTGAGATTGCATTAGAAGTACTGCTACTACTGCTGCTGAGGACGATCTACCACTACTGTCAATGTTGTTAACATCACCATTGCCACGATTGCCACCTCCACTACTACTGTAATCATTGGCATTGAAGCACTTTTCACAACTAGGATCTTTTGGAGTCCATTTCATAAAATCATTCTTGAACCATTTCAGTATTGATACAATATTGTCTTCATCTTCTTTTTTAGTTTGCAAAATAACGTTGTCTGGTATTAATGACTTAACTACTGCTAAAATCTTCTCATCCTTATATTGTTCTGTGACTCTTTTATAAAGTAAAATTGTGTCCTCTAACAGGTCAGAAGATGATCTAAAAAAGGAGCTACAACTTAGCATGACACTATATTACAAAATATAATATATGTGTAAAAATATATGTTATAGGTCAAGGTTTATCTTATTCTTTGAAAAATATTTTATTCCAGTCTTGCAATTGCCATTTTTAATACTATAGCATATGCAGCCATCTTTAATCCCAGTATTATGAAATGATATTGGATAATTTTGACCAGATCCTTCAGTATTTGGTACCAATGCATTATATGGTCTGTAAATCACA
>JAFAQB010000088.1 GCA_019246625.1 Nitrososphaeraceae archaeon | reverse complement strand
TGGACTCTTGTTGATTTCCTTTGCTATCTCTTGTACCTCGGTTGCAATAGAAATATTTCTCTCGTTTACAAATGAAGCACTCATAGGATTATTAACATTGTATCTTTTTTGCTCGTTAGTACTAGTATTAGTAGTTGTTTGTTTGATATTATACTTTCCTGAAAGAACTCCACCGGCTAAAGGAGACCATGCAGTTACGCCAATATCCAAGGCGCGAGCCATGGGTAACAATTCTCTTTCAACTGATCTTTCAATCAAATTGTACATTACCTGAATTCCTATGAAAGATGACCAACCACGGAGCTCTGAAATAGCATCTGCATATGATACAACCCAAGCTGGAACATCTGATATTCCCACATAAAGAATTTTTCCAGACCTTACCAAGTCATCTAAAGATCTCATAACTTCTTCAATTGGAGTCATAGGATCCCATATGTGAACCCAGAGAAGATCTATATAGCTAGTGTTCAATCGTTTAAGACTTGCATCAACAGATTGAACTAGATTCTTACGATGGTTTCCACTTGCATTAGGATCATCTGGATTTGTAGTCAGCGTATATTTTGTAGCCAGAACAAACTTTTCCCGTTCAGAGGAAATAAATTCACCGATATATTTCTCACTAGTGCCTTTCTGGTATACATTTGCAGTATCAATGAAATTGCCACCATTATTTACAAATAGCTCAAATATTTTCTTGGATTCTTCTTTAGATGCTCCAGGCAACATTGAAGCCCAATCCTCTCCAAACGTCATCGCGCCTAGGCACAACTCAGAAACTCGTAGACCACTTTTTCCAAGGAGTTTGTATCTCATACATAACAATCGCCTACACCCATTCTTATAAAACATAATGTTTACAAATTATACAATTGATGATGGATTGTTATTCAGAATACTTTAACAAGATTCATCCAGATACTACCTTCAATCATTAACTCTATCTGAGCTTATCAAGAATTTCCCGTTTACTTCACAGCGCAATAATCAAGAAAAGATATTACATGAGATTTGCAATGCCTTCGATTAAGGGGAACGAAGGAAGAGCGGATATTTATCGAAAATGATACCAAAAAACATTATCAAAAGGAGTATTCTCAATGGTTGCCCATACAAACTCTAAAGGAGCAAAGAGAGGAATGGAAGCTAAATAAAGCATTGACTGCAGGTCATTCAATACTCAATTATTCTATTTTCTTGTCACTATTACCACGCAAGAAAAGTCTACCTGAGCGAGAATTGTTGGTATTGGATGAAGGTCATCTACTAGAAACAGAGATTGTAAAGTTTAGAGGACTTGACCTAAGTATGCCAGGTTATAATTATTGCGTGAAACACAAATAGCAGGAAATCTGTCTACCTATCTGTTAGAATTTGCCGTACTATATTTTACTCATAAATTGGAGAGAGCAAGGCATTATCAAAATCAAAGATTCTTCAGACCGCTACAATTCCTTTAAAGCGTCGGTCGAAAAAGCAGGTGGAAAATTGATTGGAGGTTACTATACTTTCGGAGAATATGATGTCGTAATAATTATAGAAGCTCCAAATGATGAAACAGTAATGTCTCTGATGCTAAAAGTTGGCTCAGCTGGAAATGTGAGAACCAAAACATTGAGAGCATTTAGTGCTGAGGAAGGATTCAAGATTATAAAGGATCTTTCATAACCTATTTCGTAACATTAGGTGGTTAAGAAGAATACTCGAAGAAAACCCAGATATCCCTAAAGATACTCTGGAATTTATGCTTTCATTACCAGTTCTTATGTTGAGGACAAGAAAATAACTAGCATAGAGGGATTACGAAACTGCGCTGTCTAAAAATTGTCTATGATGGAAATAGCATTACCGATAAAGAAATTCACCAGAAATATCATGTAGTCTCTCCTTTTACTGTAAACTTCCATCTGCCATCTTTGGTGCCCACCGACACTGTGACCGTATTCTTTTAATACGTCGTGCTGGTTTTCTATATCTGATTGCGACCTTACTCGGTATCATAGTTCTTGATACGTTTGATTGACAATTATAATTACACCATGGGATTATGGTAACAGTAATCATTTTCCGTGCGCAAATTTCCGATTCATAGTTAATATTTTGAAATAAGGACCTTCACGCGAATGCCTAGATTGGTATTAGTATTACAAATTTAACATTAACCTTAAATACAAATTTACGTTTTCCATTTTTCAGACAAATCTTAATGGATTACTCCTCTTCTTCATCACTGCCATACGTCGAGGAGAAGACAGAAGTTATCTATGGTGACGAAAACATCATTGATTCCACTTTGAAATTATTTTCAGTTGCCAGATCAACGCTGAACAATTGTCTTGATTCAACTGGCCCATCCATGGATGTAATACCTGGCCATCCAATCACTAGAGCACATTATGAGATGAAAGAGAGAGGAGTAAAAATAAGGTACATCACTGAGATTACAAAAGAGAATGTAAACTATTGTAAAGAATTAATGAATTTTAGTGAGGTTCGTCATTTGGATGAAGTCAAGGGGAATTTTGGGGTGTTGGATGGAATCTATTATAGAGCAAGTGCAAAACTAAAGGCATCCTCCCCACCGCCTTTGCTTATATCGAGTACTGTGCACGCATTTGTGGAACAACAAGAATATTTTTTTGATATGTTATGGAAGAAGGCAATCCCTGCCAAACAGAGAATTAAAGAAATTGAAGAAAATCTAAAAAGAGAGTTTATCGAAACAATCCAGCACTCAGAAGAGACCACTTCACTAATTACAAAAGTTTTGTCATCTGCCACTGATGAAATATTGTTGATATTTTCCCGCGCAGGAACACTCAAAAAATATGAAAAACTTGGAATGGTTGATATTGTAAGAAAAAAGGCAGAAAAAGACGTTGAAGTTCGGATACTGATTGGAACGGATGAACCGATGAATAAGAGAGAGGTGGAATGGTTAAGTGAATATCCTAATGCAGAGTTACGTTTTCTCAACAAGTCCATCCATACTAGTCTTACTACAATAGTCACCGACAGGGAATTATCACTAGTGATTGAGGAGAAAGGAGATGAAGATGACACTGATTTAGGTTTAACAACCTACTCCAACAGTGAGTCGACAGTTCTATCATCTGCCTCTATTTTTGAGAACCTATGGGCACAATCAACTATTCCTAGTCCGTAATAACAAACCTCTAAGTCTAGAAATAACTGGTATGAATATAATATTTACCTGATGTAGTATTAAGCCAAGATAAGTTTGCGATTTGTTAGACTTGAGCGCCAAGAGTATCCGAATAAAACGTTTGCTGAAGCTGTAGAAGAAAAACTGAATGCTCACTGTTAGATGGGTAATACCAGATTTGGTTGCATAGATATATGAAATTGTTGTTACTATCGTACATACCATCTGCTAATATACCCTTCAGCTTATTATTTTCAGAAGCATTATCTACTAATTTCTTTATCATCTTACCATCATGTACGTCTTCACTAGTAACTTCCAAAAATAGAATTCTTTTCTTCTTGATATCTACTGCTATGTGTATTTCAGATATACTTTTCTTGGGAAGGGTGTATCAAAATGCAATTGTAACCACATTTGCAATTGGAAAAAGAACACATTCTTGGATGAATCGATTTAGACGATTGCTAATACGCTGGGAAAAGAAAGTAGAAAACTATATTGGAATGTTACATTTTGCGTGTGCATGGATTACCTATCGAAACGCGGGACGTTTCGGATACCCATGTGAACTACTCTTAAACGTTTCTGATTTCTGATTGGCTCTGTTCATTTAACCCCTTCTCTGAAGAATCATCTCATTATGCATATCTATAAAGAGATTCATAGTGTTCTTGACTTACCTCTGTCTGTAGGGCTTGAACCCGTCGTGTCCCACTAAAGGTGCCTTCACAGATACGCTGTTACATACATCAATTGAAGATTTAGCATAATGAAATTAATAACAAACCCCAATTTGTGCTCATAATGATATATTGACGAATTTGTTGACGAATTTGACGATATATTTGACCTATTTGACGAATATTTAAATAGTCACCTGCCTATAATTAGACATAGTACATGACAATCGTATGACTTACTTTCCAATCAATCCAGAAATCCATATTGAAGCATTCTCTTTTTTCAACACCCAATAACCCTAAGATTCTTCCAGTTTTATTATCTTATTTCCTGTTTATCCTTCACTAACTAGTTGAAAATAAAATTAGAATAGACCTTTTAAAATTCACCTGATTAGTTCATGTATGATTATCCTCAAATTGAGTTCAAAATAGATTTTTAAAAAATTGTTAAAAAATGATAATAAGACAAAAAGATCAACTTTTCAACCTTCAGTAAAAATCGATGTATCTAGATCCAACCGTATAATAGATGTATTTAGTATAGGAACAAACAAAATCTTTAAGCATAGATTTTCCGATTCGATTCACCTCCGGATAAGTGGCACATAGAAGACATCCCTAAACTTAGCATTCATACTAAAATCCAACATCGATTACCCTAACCGGCAGAAATAACTTAGACTATCCTAGCGTCATACTTCGACGCTATCAGAAGCGACTGATTCCGTTAATAAATAATAATCATTTAGACGCAGTCATTTATGCAAATATGGGTTTTTCTTGCCAAAGTTGGTGATAAGCTCTGAATATTTTTTATTAATAATATGCAGAGCTTAACATCTAATTTATCGTTCCTATGTATTGACTCTTTTGTAATGCTAGAACATCTAATTATGCAGGCTCCTGCTTCCACTACAACAGGTGGTATAAACGCTGCCATCAATCTCTTGGTTGCAGGATCCGCATTAGTAGGTACATTAGGAGGACTTGTCACTGGAATAGTATCATTCATAAGATCACACACTAACTCTAAAGAGGTGCAGAAAGCTTCAGATGACATAATTGGTGTCAGCAAATTGGCAACTGATTTCGCACAAAAAACAGCTGAACAAGAAGATAAATTCAAAAAGATTGGAGAAGTAATAAACCAATTAGATCCAAGAGCCGCTGAGCTCTTGAAAGCAAAAGAAGTGCAGATTGAAAAACTTACAAAAGATGTGGATGTGGCAAGGAAACAACTAGCAGCCTTAAAACCTCTAATTCCACACAAAGGACAGGCAGATAGTATTGCAGAATTGCCAAGATAATATTTACTAATAGCAGCAACAATAACACAACAAGTAAGAGGTAGCTAAATATAATCAAGTTTGAAGATGTCATCTCAAGTAAGGTGATGGTAGAAAAAAATAATCAATTGTACTCTATCAGGTGCAAGAAAGACACGTATATCAATTGTACTCTGTATTGTGATGTTGCCTTCCAAGACCCATGAGGGAAATGTTGGGCAACCCTAAGGCCATAAAGTTCGTAATCAAGAACAGAAAAATAGGAGTTGAAGCTGGAAATTAATTAAAGTAGACTCGTTGACTTAGGCGTACTATATATCAACATTTTGTGTAGGTAAAACTACTGCAAAGCATACTAATAGTTTCTCCACTCAAGATCGATTTGAGGTAAAATATCGTGAGATTAAGTAGTTTCTGTTCACCATCTAGTGTCCTAAATGATAAGATCTTTTTAATTTTAGCATTGACATTATCGGTAAGATCTTTTAAATCGCCAATGCCTACTGCTTTGGAGGCGCCAGCACCCAAAAATAACATGATACTTGCATAACTGGATACGATATATTTTGTTCTGCTAATATCCTTCTTTTGCCTTAGATCAATATGACAGTAAAATCTAAAGCTATGATTTGCATTATTAAATGCAATAGTTGATTGACAAACATTAAATCATAAAACTCCCTTATTCTATTTTTCTTTATTTGTATTGGCGTTATAGTTTATTTTTCCTTGTAGTGTTCAAGAAAGCATATAATATTATTTATGTCCATAACCTCAATGACATAAAGTATCTACCTGCTAACCTCTTAACCTATCTTGACTAAATTCTGGACTACCATATTCAGTTACTTTGGATTTCCTGCCATGCACCTGTCTATGGATCTCTAATCGTCTTTTCTCTTCAAATTGTAAACCACACGTCTTGCATTTAAAGGCCAATTGAATATAATATGGATAAACGTACCTAATAAGGAATTTACATCAGATTAGCAGGTAATCTCAGATGCCTTTGTCATTGCTTATTACTACCACTCAAAGATATACGATGTATTGCAAAACCTACTCTATGATTCTGTGATTGGTACCCTCTAGGCTATTCATCCCTTCAGTTCGTCGCGCCAGGCTATAGCTTCGAGTTCTACTCTGACAGCGTCTTCGACAGCAATCGGGTCGAGCCTGGAATTCAAAGGCTGGGAAGGTCGAGCATACCTTGTGAACGGTCGACGGATCGTCGCAGTCAACTAGCATATGGCCACCCCATTCGCCTACTCGCACTACGAACGACTCGATCTTGAAATTTGGGGGTGCCTTCCATTT
>JAFAQB010000356.1 GCA_019246625.1 Nitrososphaeraceae archaeon | reverse complement strand
AGCAGCAATCTATGAACTTCCAAAATGAACTACATTAACATTAGTGTTATTTGGAGTGTGGTTGAGAGTTACCGATATGTTTTCCAATTCTTCATATGCCAAGTTATACATTTGAGTACCATCATGCAAATTTTTTGTTTTGATATAATTGTTTATATCTTCTGAAGGATATTTTCTAATCGTAGCACTACAATCTGAAATAGTTGGATCGCCTTTACACACTTCATATGCAAATGACATCTTTGAATCACAAATTGCTTTGGGTGGAGGTGGTAATGAGAGGAATGAGGACATTACAATATTTCCAACATCTTTATTACTATTCGCTCCTTGTTGTTGCCGTTGTTGGTTTAAATTGCAAACATCTGTATTTATTTTTACAAGACTTTGAATATAATTCCACGCACGGATTTGGCTTATTGTAGCATTCTGTCCTTTTGCAGCTGCAGATACCTTTGCTATAAATTTATCAAATGGAATGCCCAAATTATGAATAGCAAGAATGTCTTTTATTGTTGTGTTTGTATTAAAACCAATCATGATTAGTGGTGATGATGATGATGATGATGATGATCTTGATCCTGATGCTTGTACTGGTGCTTGTGCTGCCGATGATTTACTGGACGATAATAACAATGATGCTGATGATGATGCCGTAGAACTGAATACAGAAGTGGCTATTGATGAAATTGTAAGCATAACCATTGCAAAGGTAAGTGTAATTACTATGAATAATATTTTCATTTTTTGTTCTATGCAGTTTCCAACTAATCTCTTAAGACCTTTTGTTATCTTTTATCTAATACAAACTATCGTTCATTTTCAATTACTAAAATATCTCTAATAATTCATTCTTCTTCTTTTACAATATTATTAGCTTTATTAGCAATTATTTGATCTATCAGTTATGGATGACATTAATTAAAGTGCAATTTGCTATACCTAAGAAACTAAAATTAGAATCATATCTCTTATAAAATCCAAATATGTAATTATTACATTAAGAGGGGGACAAAAGGGTAGTTGTTGTGTGGTTCATAATCTACCCTTGTCAGTCCCTCCCTCGTTCCCCTCCTTTCTAATACATTCAATCTGTTTTAGTATACACTATATGCTGCTTTGTTACAACAAGTGCTTTGTTACTCAAATAACAACTGCGATTGCTAATTCACTGCCAAGCAGCTGAGGCTTGCAGTACGAAAATTGAAGCATGATAAATGGATTCAGCATTTATTATACATTTCATTCCATTCCATCTCATCTCATTTGAATCCCAATTAGCAAGATATTTTATCTAGTAAAAACATATGTTAATCCGATATATGGCAGAAAACTCAAATAACTACATCTTTTCGTTGTTAACTGTTGCTGTAATAACAACAATAATAATGACATCTCCCTTAAATTTATTTTCATTTCCTTCTTTATTCAATGATAATACTACTACTCTGCTAACAACATCATCAGCTTTTGCTCAGAATAGCAATGACTCAGGGTCGACTATAATTCGCGGTGGTGGTATTGGTTCTATCACCTGCCCGGATGGCTCTTCAAATAAAGCTGTTATCGCTTTTGTTGTATCTGGAAATGGTAGTAGTGGAAAGATATCAACAACAAATTGGAATATAAATGAATTACCTTCTGGTCAAAACTCTGTTCCCGGCTTTGTTAGTGGAGAATTTAATTCAGTAATTTTGAAATCAGGCAACTACAAAATAACAGGTCAAAAAATCAATGAAACACATTTCTGTCAACCTCCAATTTCTGTTCCTATTACTATCAGTGGATCATGCAATCAAAATGCTGTCATAAACGTACGATTTGAATCAAACGATCCTATTTTGTCAACAGGTGGATCTTTTACTGGTGATGTAACATGTTCCCAAAATACCATAAACAAATAAATTCATCTGGCACAATTCTGGACATATATCCGTATCACCTTAACTCTAAATTCCCCATTACGTCTTTAAAATTTCCTAAACTCTTTGGCTGTGACATTATCGTTACTTCGTTTACTAATATTACCGATTAGTGTATCTATGGAGTAAAATAATATACTAAGGTTTGAGAACGAAAAGTTACTAGTAATATATAAAAAATATGCTGGTAATACAATGTCATAGGTGTGCCTTCCGAAAGAATAGTATCATTTTTACCTAGTTCTACAGAAATAGTTTATGAAATTGGTGCTGGTTCTCAAATAGTAGGTGTAACACATGAGTGTGTGTACCCTAATGATGCCAAAACAAAACCGAGAGTAATAAATTGTTCATTTGATGCTAGTAAAATGAATAGTAAGGAGATAGACCAGAAAATTGTAGAACTGATGCGATCTCATAGAGACATCTATGTAATAGATGATCAGATATTAAGAGAAGCAAAACCAGATCTTATTATTGCTCAAGGTGTATGTGAAGTATGCGCTCCATTTTCAAAAGAGATAAACCGTGCTGCTTCTATATTGAATTATAAGCCCGATATTCTTATACTTGATCCTCATGATTTAGATGATATTATGACAAGTATAATGGATATAGCAGAAAGAGTTGGTAGAGAAACAGAAGGCCGCAACTTAGTAGTATCATTACAAAACCGTATTGACAATGTAAGGACGAGAGTTGGACAAAGAAGAATTGGTCGTGGCGAGGTGCGTAACAGTAATAAACCAAGAGTACTTTGCATCGAGTGGATTGACCCTTTTTTTACTGCTGGTCATTGGGTTCCTCAAATGGTAGAGATTGCAGGAGGTATTAATGGTCTGAGTTCGAGAGCACAGCCTTCTCGTCGTATGTATGATATTAAGGAGATTATAAAATTTAATCCAGATAAAATAATTCTGCTTCCTTGTGGTTTTGGTATAGATAGAACAATAAGAGAAGCAAAGAGATTAGAGACTAACGATAAATGGAAATCATTGCAATGTGTTCAAAAAAATGAAGTGTATGCAGTTAATGCAGGAGCATATTTTAGTAAACCTGGACCTAGAACAATAACAGGATTAGAAGTATTAGCAAAGATAATTAATCCAGAAGGTTTTGAAGACATTCGAGTACCCACTGATTCATTCACTAAATACGACTATAATTAAGAATTAGATTATCGAGTAATATGCCTAAACTTAATTTGAACAAAAATACAGAATTAGTTAGTTATGTTAAGTTAACATTAATAATAGTATTTATCAGTTAAATCAACATGTCTGGGGCGGCTATTACTATTAGTACTACTAGCAGCTATCAGCAACAAATATGGAATCTGCATAATTGTGGAATTGCAATAGAAATAATTGCACTACAGGTTGATATGAGTCAAGATGAAGTAGATCTGATTATTATCAAACCAGTGACGAATGACAACAAAAGGAAAAAGGTAGCTGCCCAACAACAGCATAATATTCCTCCACTAAATGTGTTTTATCTTAATTCAAAAAGATGCCAAATCTGGATATTTAGTATCTTGGGACGAGGTGATTGTAGGTATAGGTCTTACTAGAAGGAACCTTTTTCTTGGACTTGCTATAGCCATTATTATATCAGATTCTATAATCTTTTTCGCTGAAATAAAGAGCAAGGAGTTGTATTCTAACTGGATAATAAGTATTAATGCCACAGTCGCAGCAACATTAGCTATACTAGTAATATACAATATTAGACGTAGTAAAGTTCAGCATCGTCATGAGCACAATAGTAAAGCGCATTTCGCACTTGCTATTGGTTTGTCTCTTTGGCTTTGTGCTGATATTATATGGGCAACATATCAAATTATTTTAGAAATAGTGCCTCCTGTACCATCGCCAGCAGATTTCATTTGGTTAACTGCTTATGGTTTTTTTGCTTATTACTTGTATGCTACTTATGATGAATTTCACAAGAAGTTAAGGTTCAGTAGAAGGGTTCTGATTTATAGCGTAATTGGAAGCACAATATTTCTTGGCTATATTGTAGCTATTACTCTAAGTCTATCAACTCTAACAACTACAAGAGGTATTACAATGTTTGCTGTCATAATCGCTTATCCTATTTTAGATGCCATATTAATGATTCCTGCAATTTCAATTTTAGTAAACTTTAGAAATGAGCCGATATGGTTCACTCCTTGGATATGTGAATCATTAGGTATTTTTTTAATGGCCGTATCTGATAGCTGGTTTGCACTTGTTGTTCTTACCTCTTTGGTACAACAATTTTGGCTATCAGCTTTGTTTTTCGCAGCTCATTACCTTGTCATAGCTGCTGGGTTGATATGGTATATCAAATTCTTGCTTACAATGTCAACAAATAACAATAATAATAATAGGCCTTTATCAAAAGTAGTAACAGCAGCAGCTTCAAGTAATGGCATTCCAAAAACTATTGATAGTAGTGGTAATAATAATAAGAAACTCTCATCCTATAAAAAAAAGAATACACTTCGCTTCATCACAACTGGTGCTATAGCGGCTATAATAATTATTGTTGTTGTTGTTTACTATTATCTTCCAGATTCTACACTATCATTTTTATCATTTACTAACAACAATGCAAATTCAGAGATAGTGTTGGCAGCTCCTGCCGGTTCCAAACAAACAGTAACATTAGGTGCTCTTCTTCCATTAACCGGTATTTCGTCATCTTTAGGCGAATCTGAAGAAGCTGCTCTAAAGATCGCTTTCAAAGATATCAATGAGAACTTTTCAAAAAATCATTCAAACAGTAGACTAGAACTCGTCATAGAGGACACAGAAACAAACCCAGAAGTTAGCTTAGAAAAGCTTGAGCATTTGATAATAAAAGGTATAAGAATTGTTATTGGCCCTGCTACAAGCGCAGAGCTAGAAGCTACACAAGACTATGCTAATTCACATGGGGTTTTACTACTAAGTCCTTCTAGTACTGCCCCCTCTTTAGCCATTCCAGGGAATAATGTATTTAGATTTGTACCAGATGACACGCATCAAGCTCAAGCTACATCCGAACTTATGTGGAATGATGGAATAAGAATAGTAATACCTTTTTGGAGGACTGATGTTTATGGAAACGATCTAGTCAAGATAGTAAAGCAGAACTTCCAACAGATAGGTGGAAGAGTCGAAGATGGAATAGGATATACACCAAACACTGGCGACTTCTTTGCTAGCCTCAATAGAATAAATTTTATTGTATGGGATCAAGACTTAAGATCTTTGAGCTCAAAGCTGAATCAAGCCATAGCCGCATATGGTGCAAATAGAGTCGCTGTATACCTTGTAGCATTTGATGAAGTGGTGCCCATTTTTATCCAAGCACAAAACCATCCTGCTCTTTCATTAGTAAAATGGTATGGCAGTGATGGTTCAGTTTTGAACAACAAACTTGTGAAAAACGATGAAGCTGCCAAGTTTGCAGTAAAGACAGATTTTCTCAGTCCAATATACGGAGTCGAAAATGACAATAATGAAAACTTTAAACATATAACATCCCAAATCCAAGAAAATATTGGTAGAGCGCCTAGGTCTTATGCCAGCGTTGCTTATGATGCATTATGGGTTGCAGCTTTAGCGGAAAATGATACTAAAGCAACAAACAATATCAATTACTTAAAAAACACATTAATACATATAGCAAATTCCTATAACGGGATAACAGGGAATACCAAGCTAAATCAAAACGGAGATAGAAAATATGGTGATTATGACTTTTGGGCAGTAGTAAGAAACACTGATAATAGTACTCATGACACATTTACTTGGAAGCGAGTTAGTAAGTACAGGTTAGAAGAAGTGAAAACACACTTAACACCAGAGATTGCATCTACAAGATAGAAAAGTTTGTCATTGACCGAATAGGTGTTTATTGTCCTGAATAGGTACTATATTGTCCTTGGAGTTTTCTATGAAGTCATATTGATTTAGATTTTTGATTAGATCCTTATTTTTCTTCTATTGCCATGTTGATTATGAATGCTTATTTATATGGTTGTATTAAGTAGAGATGACTTTTTAGCTTGGGAGAATGCCTTGGCGGTTATAACATTGTTGATTTACTGGGGTTGACCTAAATGAGCATTTACTTCATAAACTGTAATAAATGGTATTCCATCTAATGTTCTAAGTACAACTGAGCTCGCTACGAATGTAAGGGCGGCGAAGATCCATTATAATTTGGTTTAATGACATCAATAGCAACAAGAGATAAGATTAGTTGTGTTGTCAGACTTAATTTGAATATACAACAGCATTGTTAGGTTCACAGCTGAGAATCTAAACCTACGACAGTAAGATATCATATTATTTCACAAATTCTTAATTAATATCAAATGTTACACTGTGGCATGATGATGATGATGACATTGTTGTGGCAATTATATAGTCCATTAATCTTGTTTATTAGTCAGATTCTCCCTATTAGTTCATCTACACCATCACCACTTTCTTTTTCTCCTAGTTTCTCAACTGATTTCCTAGTCCAAGATTTTGCAGTAATAATGATAGTTGCTGCTATAATGCTGGTTATTACTCATAAATTGAAACAACCTATGGTTATCGGCTACATAATTGCAGGTATGATAATTGGCCCCTATACGCCACCATTTAGATTGATACATAATGTTAATTCATTGAACAGCTTTGCAGAACTAGGAATTATAATGTTACTTTTTGTCATTGGCACAGAATTTCCTATTGCCAAGCTTAGATCGATAGGTAGAATCTCTGTCATTGTGGCATTACCTGAGTCAATAGGAACTTTATTGATCGTATTTTTTGTCGCCCATTCACTATTAGGTTTTTCATTTTTTGATTCATTATTCTTGGCATTAGCCATGTCTATTACAAGTACAGTTGTAACTATCAGAATACTTGAAGAGCTTGATTTGATTAAGGATAAATCAACTGTTCTGATATTAGGGATATCTATTATAGAAGATATTATAGCTATTACTGCTCTTGGAATCTTTCAATCAGTAGCCACTAATGGAGGTCAAGTGTCGATTCCACATGTTTCTATCTCTATAGGCATAGTTGCTGTATTTATTGGAAGTATATTAGCTGTGGGTTCAAGGTATGTGCCAACAATACTGGATAAAATTGCCAGAACAGATGATTATGCGCTAATTCTAATTGTGATTCTTGGATTGGCATTTGGTTTATCATTTGTAGCCAAAGAATTGGGTCTATCTGTTGCTACTGGTGCATTTTTAGCAGGAGTATTAGTTGCTGAATCAAAGAGTGCTAATGTAGCCAGAGTTATTACTATCCCGCTAAGAGATATGTTTGCTGCAATATTTTTTATATCAATAGGGGCATTAATTGACTTGTCCCATATTCCTGTGCTTATTGTTCCTGCAATGTTACTTATTTTAACATCCTTTGCATCAAAGTTCCTGATAATTAGTGCAATATTGGTTAGAGCGAGACGATATGGTGGTGACGGTATTACAGCATTAAGGACAGGATTGGGAATGGCATCAGCAAGAGGAGAACTATCTTTAGTCGTTGCTAAAGCTGGCCAAGACATAGGCGCCATAACTTCCTCAATCTTTCCAATATTAGGAGTTGTAACAATAGTAACAACCTTCATGACGCCATACATAATTAAATTTGGAAGTAGGGTAGGAATTTCGTCATCATTGAAATCCCAGTCCTCTCCCTCTTCCTCTCCTGAAAAAATCAAGAGAAAATTTAGATTTGGTTTTCGGCTATAGTAGTACCATTGAATTAAAGTTCAAATTATGTTGCCTAAACTTGTAAAATATCCTCTGCTGTTTCTTCTTTCCTAGTTCGGCGATGACCACACAACTGCTCTATGCATACAGCAAATCCTACATGAGCACAGTCATCTTCTTTGCAATACCTACAAAACGGAACGCCTTTGCTTATTTCAACATCTATCTCTTTACAAAGTCTTGTATCGTATAGTATAGTATGATCATCATTCACAAATTTCAACAGAACTATGGGGTTATCCGTAGAGGACAATGATTGTTTGTCTTCCGAGTTCAGCCAATGCATAAAAGCAAATGTGCCCTCGTCTAGGGTCTGGCATTTGTTGAACTTGTTCTCATGCTTGTATTTGATATTAGTATTCGAGTCATTACCGCTTGAGTGTTCGCTGTTGTTATTGTTTTCCATAAGGATTGGCGCTTTGAATTCTACTGAAGTTACAGGAAAATAACAATATTAATGTTATTAATACACCTTAAATCATAACCACATAAACACATCATTATACGAGTCTAATCTATCTGTTACTAAACCACCACTGCCTCTCATCTGTAACATTGTGCATTCAGTAGCTACCTATTTAGCACTCTAATAATAATGCCTATAGAGAACCACTCTACATATATATCACCACAATGCAAAGATCAAACATATTTTCTAGAGCTGCAGTAAATATCACTTCTTTAGCGATATTATTTACATCATTAATAACTGTTCAAACTCAAGTTATGGCGCAGACGAGTACTGCCGTTACTGCTGGGACACCAGCCCATACTTCTTTCCACTCACCTATTAATATTATATTCAGACAGGTGCAGAACTCTGTTGTACAGATAACAAACGAGATCCCAATATCTATTAACAATCTATCAAACCCCCAAACACAAAATTCTACTACATTAGGTTCAGGATTTATCTATGACAAGGTAGAATATTGTGGCTCAGAGCAGCAGAGACCATTCTGTATCATAACAGGACATGTAATTACTAACAATCATGTAGTAGGTGATGCCAAAATAGTAGATGTAACATTTTCAGATGGAAATAAATATATAGCACGAGTGATAGGAGCTGACATCTACAGCGATATTGCAGTATTACAAATTATGCAAAACATTACTCGACCTATTCTCAAGCCACTTGTAATTGGAAATTCTTCTAAACTAGAGGTTGGAGATAAAGTAGTCACCATAAGTAATCCGTTTGGACTAGGCAATATTCTGACAACAGGTATCATAAGTGCAATGGGGCGAGTGTTATCACCACTAGCTGAATCAGGTGGGTATTCTTTACCAAATATTATTCAGACCGACGTACCACTTGCTTCTGGAAGCTCTGGCGGACCTTTACTTAATATGCAAGGTCAGGTTGTTGGAATGGATACAGCTGGGATTTCAGCTATCTTGGGCGGCAGTGGCATAGCATTTGCAATTCCTTCTGACACACTAGAACGGATTGTCCCAGCACTAATTAAAAATGGCACCTACATACATCCTTATCTTGGACTTAAAGGTGGCACTATAACTTCAGATCTAACAGAGAACATCACAGGTATACCGGCAGCAAATTTCAAAGGCATATACGTAGATACAATTACAAAAAATGGCCCTGCTGATAAAGCAGGAGTACATGGAAGCACTACAGACCAATACTCAAAGAAACATGTTGGAGATATAATAGTAGCTATTGATGGACATCCTGTAGTCAGGGTAGATGATTTGATCTCATATATAGACCAACATAAATCTGTTGGTGACAATTTAACTTTGACGGTATATAGAAACGGTCATACTTTAGACCTAAAAGCAACCCTTACTGCCAGACCATCTCTAATTCCATTTCTCCCTATCAAATCAGCTCCTACACAACCACCGATACCTCCACCACCACCACCACCACATCCTTAACATCCTTATTGGAATCGCACCTGGCACGCCAAATGCAAATGTAGCGCCACTTATTGTTTAACCTTTTACTCTACGATGTCATGCCTCCTATGTCAGATTAAACTATGAATTTCCTTTCAATAAAACCTGTATTGCCTTTTTAAACTCTATGTCGTTAAGTGGTGGAATGTTTGCAACCATGAGGTTTTGTTCAACATGTTCTGGTTTCTTATGTCCTATAAGTGGGGCAATTACTGAAGGACTCGAACGTATTACTTGAACCAATTTTGCTACCTGATCGGTTAATCCTATGTAATCTGGAATTTGAGCTCTAAGTAATCTACTTTGAAACAATGGGATACTAGTGAATACTTTTATGTTCAATCTATTGGCAGCTTCTAGTATAGTCAAATTTCTTTCTGAACCTACAATTTGATTTTTAAGTAATAAGGCTTCGCTATAAGCTAAATTATACGGAAGTTGAATAAATCTAAATCCATGTTGTCTGCCACCTATATTTTCAGCGAGTTTAACTACCTGCTCTAAAGATAAATATTCTTTATTATCCTGTGATACTCTAAAACAGGTCCACGTTGCCATCCCGTAATAGCGGATTTTGGTATTTGATCTGTATTTTTCGTATACTTCAAAGACCTTGGCAAGCATTTGCATAAATTCCTCTCTGCTAACATCCTCATGCCAACTTTCAAATGAATTATGAATATACACTAGATCTATGGTCTCTATATGCATATTCATTAATGACTTTTCAATACATCTTTCAATGTAGTTAGGATTGAGAACATTGTAGCCAGAACTTATGTCGTGCGCGTTAATTATGTCGGTTGAAATGAACATTTTTTGCATATATTCCATTACATCGATGCTTGGATAATCGCCATCGTTTGTAATGTATCCATTCTTGGTGCAAATAAACACTTCATCCCTTGATATAATACCCTCCTTTTCCAAACGTAACAATGCTCGGCCTACACTTTTCTCTGACTTCATAGCACGGTAATTAATGGCTGTATCTATAACGTTGACCGCACCTGATTTGATTGACTCATAAACTGCATTTTCCATAGCCTTATCGTCCTCTGCAGTCAATTGACCAAGGTAGGTACCCATTCCAATACTTGATAAATAAAGTGCATCAAAAATACGAAAGTGACTTGAAGGCTTTCCTCTTTGAATTGCATATTCTACATATTTTTTGGTTCCAGCAGAAGTTGCGTATCCGTGTAGTAATTCATATGTACTAGACAATTATGTATAAATCACTATAGCATTCATGTGAAATACATGTTTTAAAGATGACTGTTTTCAGTCTTACTACTCTTATTTATCCCTCTTCCTCTATACACGTTATGTCAAATTCTTTCAAGATAGGTGCTTTGGCTTTCTGAGAAGATATGTATAAACTTAGAATAACTTTTTCTTGCTTGCTTTATATAAAAATATCCAGGGTAAGGATGAATGAACCAAAATTAACTTGGATATTGGATCTTATCTAAGACGCGACGAAAAATTATTGGAATGTGTTGAGCAACTTATTATTATTATTATTATATCCCATGCCATAGATATGATCAAGGCCTGTGGGGATAGGAGATTTGTAGCTTCTATATCAAGAATTTCATATAAAGTGCTCCTCTGATTGGTTCTTCTGCTATTAGTTATTATTACATGCTTTGTCAAGTAGATTGATGCTTACCACTTTGAATAGAGATTGGCTTTATAATCTATGGTTATGCTCATTTCAAAGGATTGCATGCAGCATCAATACTCATAGCTATTGTAATCGTCAAATACTGCTCGATTGTTTATGCATATTAAGAAATAGATCAGATCCCTTGAAAAATAATTTATCATCATCAAAGGGTAAACAAGATAAAAACAACAACAATAGCACAACTAGGTCAGAGTCATACTACTACTATCATGCGTCATCTTGCAGATACAACGGACAGATATATTAGAAATATACGTACAACTAGCCTGTACTTAGAGAAAACATTGTAGAGATAAAGCCCAACCTTTATCATTTAATGTACCGGCATATTTAGGATTTTTATGTTAAATAAAGTCCTATGTTCATAGTAAACCAGTGCAACATATTAGATAGGCAATCAAAGTTCCAGCACTTTCAACTTTCCTATCCTTTATCATGTGCTTTAGTTGTTCAACTGATAAAATTTCAATGTCTCTTATATCTTCTGTTCTATCATGTTCAGATTTACCTTTAACTAAATCGTTTGCTCTAAAAACATGAACAATCTGTCTTGATTTACTAACCGATGGATGGTAGCTATACACATATTGAATTTTGTTAGCAAAATAACCTGTCTCTTCTAGTAATTCTCTTTTAGCTGTTTTCTCAGCATCCTCATTCTCTTCGATATGACCTGCTGGAAATTCAAGCAGAACCTTACGTAATGGATATCTATATTGTCGTATCATTATTAAAGCATTTTCAGTAATGAAAGGAATGATTACCACAACATTAGAGGATTTGTACCAAGTATAATTCATGGTAGTTCCTCTTCTTGTTTTAACCTTGTCTTCATACAATTCAATCCAAGGGTTTTGAAAAATGAGATTGCTTTGTATTGTTTTCCAATCAGAGGTCACATCTTATTATATATAACTCTAACTTATGTAAATATCTATTTAACTAAAAAAGAATCTGCAATAGGTATTATTAATTTGAAAACACGCTGTTTAAAGAATTTGAATCAAACACCTGTTTGCTATTTAGGGTATGCTATTACAAGACTTGAGTTAATGGAGGAGTCTAAAATATTGCCAGAAAATATATAAATTTGGCCTAATCATGGAATAGAAACACCTGCAGCCTTTAATTGATCGATTATGTAGCTTACCTCTGCTGCAGTAACTCTTTTTATTGTAGAGTTCTTTCTATGCTGCTGCAGCATTGCATTTACAAGTTGAGATATCATTTCTGCATCATAAAAAGCATTGGATTCAGAAAGCAATTCTGCTACTTTAGCTACATCGGTATTGCTAGTTATCTTTCCACTGGTTATCAAGCCGCCAAACTTCTGAACCGATTCATATACTCCTATATTATATGCTATAAAGGCAATCTTTTCAGGAGGTACAATATCAACAGGCTCCATATTACTAATACCTCATATAGGTCATAATAATTTGTGTATATCACATTTATCATGTACAATCAATGGCCATCAAAGTGGTGGGAATGGACTCAATCTATGCCTGAACCCATGCATCCCGATGAGCCTCCCTCTGAACAGAATTACGTTATGCTACTTCTGGTTAAAACAATCAACCAAATATTACTGTAGTTAGTAACAATGAAAACTACTGCCTTACTGAATGTGTTGTAAGATAGATAAAAGAGATCTAGAGGAGTTCAGAGACCTCCTGTGACCTAAGGTAGGTGACCACGTGAAAGTTACCGAAACATTAGCAACTGATAGAAACGAATTAGGTGGCCTGTGACTGAGATACAAAGTATTAGTACATCTGATAGTACTAGTATTACTGGATTCACAGGCACTTTTCTACCTATGCCATCTATGAGCAGTACAGATAGAAACTATAGATAACCAAAACCTACATAGTAGAACTAGATATTCTTCGAGCCTGATGAGGTACAAGTGTGGATGCTCCAAGCCTACTGCATACGCCAGTTATTATTTCACAAAAAAGATACCACTTATCCTCGTAGTGCAAGTATTTCCCATTGCAACGCTTCTATTCTAACCCATAATCTATCTGTCTAGGATACCAGCAGATTCATAAATCCTCGCTCGGGCCTTTTCAGCTTTGTCTGATCAATCGCACTTCATTTTGAGCTGTTAAGAATATTCAAGCCAATATTGTTCTCTGATGTTCTGCTCCAACTATTACTAATGTTGTTACTACTACCAATAAGAGAGCAACCAAGAGCATTGTATTATTATCTTTTTCAATTTTTTTATTCAAGACATTTGTCTGAATATTTGTATTGTTATCTAACATGATGAGGATACAAGGTATGAACATGTCATAAAGCATCGCGGATTTACCTTCCTTAGACCATGTCATGATGAGCTAGATACTACTACATATAAAAATAGTAAAGTTGGCTGTGCCTGGTATGAGTGGTTAGGCTTTTATTTTAATACTGTCTTCTTCAACTCTCACCTCATATCTCTCCTGATCGTATGTTTTGATATGGGACATAAGTTGACCAGCATGTTCCAAATATTTTTGCCATGTCTTTGGTAATGGCTCCATTTCTTGTGATGGAGTCAAGATAGGCTCAGAAACTTTTCTACCACTAGTGACATCAAATCTAGCCCCATGAAAAGGACAGGTCACAATATTGTCTTTAACATTTCCCATTGAAAGTAATGCATTCATGTGGCCGCATCTATCATTTAATGCATAAAACTTGCCATCCAGGTTTGCAATCATTATCTCTTTTCCATTAAGTTCAACATGTTTCATTTTTCCAGCAGGAATTTCATTGACTTTAGCAACTTCAACAAATAATTCACCTTGTGTCATATTAAATAGAGACGGTTTGAAAATATTTAAGATTAGCAGTTCTGATTTACTTAGTAAGTAATTTGTATATCTATCTCTCGATAATGTGATTGTGGTTGTACTTCGATGCATTGAGAAAGGGATGGTGCCGACTCCGGCATACAAAGGCCGCGTCGTTGTGGGCACCAACTTCAGAGTGTTGACTTTGATGATGTGTGCGCACCTGTTATAATTTCTGATAGTAATGAATTATTAATCATATTTAGTTCTTAAAAGACGGAGCAATCTCATCTGCAACAAGCCTAACTAATTTGTCTCTATTGGGACTTGAGTTCGTTAGCACGATCTCAGTAAAACCCAACTTTACATACTTTTGTAATTTCTTTATAGCATCTTCACCATTTGATATTACAAGTAACATATTTTCTAATGCATCATCACCAATAACTTGTCCATTTTCTTCTATTTTCCTCGGATCATGTACATCAACATCAAAAAAGGATTTTATCATAGAGCCTCTCCAAAACCTGATTGATTCAATTGCTTTTTGCTTATCATTAGGATCATAGGAAGCTGGAATGAATAGTATTTTTTCCAATGAATCATAATCTTTTTCTGCTCTTTTAGCTCCTTCTTTTAATGCTGGAAAGAGATTACCACTAATCAAATCCATATTTAATTCATTGGTAACAAACCCATCTGCATATTCTCCTGCAAGCATCGCTGATTGTTTACCTAATCCTGCAATATACAATGGAATTGGAGTTTTGGGTTTAGTATATAGCTTAGAGTCTTTAACCCAGAAATATTTTCCTTTGAAATCAACCCAGTCTTCAGTCCAGAGTTTTTTAATCAGATGTACTGCTTCCTTCAATCTTTCAAATTTCTCTGGGTTAGAAGGCCATTGATTACCAGATGTTACTTCGTTAAGAGACTCTCCTCTTCCAATACCCAAAAATACCCTATTTGGAAACATGAATCCTAGTGTTGCAAAGACCTGTGCTACAATTGCTGGATGATATCTTAGTATAGGAGCCGTTACACCAGTTCCTATTGTTATTTTGTTAGTTCTAGCCAATGCAGCTCCTAGCCATGGCCATGCTGCCCCTCCTGAAGCTCCTGTATTCCACCAAGGCATATAATGATCACTACTCCAGCATCGTTCAATTCCATTCTGATCCATATATATCGCGTCATGCAATAAGTCAGATGGATTAACCTGTTCATGAGCAGCTTGAATGCTGATTCTTACTACCATTCAAAAGTTTTATGTATAGAATAAAATATAGCAATTTCATCTGTATTAATATGCATAGTATTGCTAAGGTCTCTTATCCTTTAATGTAGAGTTCTAGTTCTTAGGTGCTTCTCTTAGTGCCTACTTGAAGCTGTCATAGGAGTGTGTTTCTTGCTAAGAAATAGGCCTAGTTCTTCTTCCTGCTTTGCTCCTTCTTTTTCGTATTCCTTGGCGTTTATTTCTATAGGCTGTTGAAAAAATCGCAGCAGCTTAAACTACGTGGGAGAATATAGCTAGCTTATCCATTACGGATGTGTATAGCTTATATATGATGATGATCCTTTTCCTTTTTGTTTTTCTTATCCTTTTGAGCTATAGCATTATCCGCATCTTCCTCGCCTTGCTTTATTAGGTTTTTAATAGAGCTTATTAGCATAATAATAATAATATTCAGACACTGTATTTTTAGCGTTTAATGCTTTCTCAATTGCTCGATTTCTTAGATAAGTAAAAGATATAATCAAATCATCTCTATAAGATCTAAATAGATCTATACGATCTAATTTGACAATAAATAATTACTTATTATGTGAATGAATGAATGTAGCTTGACGATGGATGAATTCGCTGATGGTGCCTTGCTAAATCTTTCAACGTTAAAGAAAAGTGATGATAATAATAATTTTCAAGAACAACAACGATACAAAGTATCTATCAAAAACCTTGACGCATGGTTTGGAACCAAACAGGCATTGAAGAATATCAATCTGAATATAAAACCTAATGCTGCGACGGCGATTATCGGCCCTTCTGGATGCGGGAAAACAACACTTATTCGGTGTTTAAATCGTATGCATGAGATGACTCCAGGTGCAGCTGCAAAGGGCCAAGTCGTGGTTGACGGCGTTGATATCTATAATAAAGCTGTAGATCCTGTGATTATAAAAAGACGCATTGGTATGGTCTTTCAAAAGCCAAACCCATTTCCTACAATGAGTATCTATGATAACGTGGCAGCAGGACTAAAGCTTAATGGTGTCAGAGACAAGAGATTGATTAACGATATTGTTAAGGAAAGTCTTGAAGGTGCTGCCCTTTGGGATGAAGTAAAGAATGAACTTGATAAACCTGGAATAGGACTGTCAGGAGGTCAGCAACAACGTCTTTGTATTGCAAGAGCACTTGCAATGCAGCCTGAAGTATTACTTATGGATGAACCCACTTCTGCATTAGATCCTATAGCATCCTCTAAAATTGAGGAACTTGTACATATATTAAAAAAAGAGCTAACAATAGTCACTGTAACACATAATATGCTACAAGCAGCAAGGGTGTCAGACTTTACAGCTTTCATGTATCTCGGAGAATTGATCGAGTATGGACCGACAAAACAGATATTTGAAAACCCACAAAAAGAGCTTACAGAGCGTTATATCTCAGGTAAGTTCGGATAGTAGGCAATTAAATTTGAAGATGATGATAATTTAATGTCGGTTGTTGCGTTAATTAGTTGACTCGCCTTTTAGATCTTGGCATCGATCGTATCCGGAATATAATCATGGATATGGCCAAGCTATCCGAGAATTCAGTATTTACTGCAATAGAGTCTTATCAGGAAAGTACTCTTGTAAAAAAACAAATTTTTGATTGGTCAGAAAAGCTTAGAGTATTGCAAGAAGAAGTATCTGATCTAGCTATAGAGATGATAGCCCGTTATCAGCCAGTAGCCAGTGACCTTAGATTTATCAAATCTTGTATGGAGATTTCATATGGATTTTCCAGATTTGGTCGGTATTCATATGATATAGTAGATGTACTAGAAACGATGGGCTCTATTTCTAACTGTGATAAATCTGCTGTGCTAGAAACGGCAAAGACAGTCAGGGAAATGATACTCCTTAGCTTAAATGCTTTACAATCACGAGATAAAAATGCTGCAGAAAAACTTTATGAAATGGATGATACCGTAGATACACAATATAGAAAATACCTGCGAGACCTAATCACACCATCATCACAAGTACAAGAAAAAAGTACCGAAAAGATCCTTACAAATGGTGATAATAATAATCCACGCTGTTATATTTCTGCTCTACTGATATTACGATATTTGGAACGCATTTCAGACCATGCATGTTACATTGGAGATTCGGTTCATTATATTGTAACTGGCTTCTCAAGTCCCAGACGCTAATAACTATATAGTCTATATAGTATATATAGAATTATATGATCGCCTTTCATAAAACATATATCTATTAGAGGTTTCTATAGACTATTGATTTCTCTGTCAGCCGAGAACGGTGAAGTGCGCAAGATACAATTCACAGGTAGATCAACATACATCCTATCATTACCAAAGAAATGGATGCAGGAAATGAATCTAAAGCCTGGGGATCCAGTCAGTATCATTCGTGAAGCAAACAGTTCACTATCGATAATACCTCGTGCAGAGAGAGGTTCTAATTTGGTTAATGAAGCAACAGCGATCATATCAGAAAAGGAGAGTGTCAGTTCCCTACAACGGAAAGTTATTTCAATATATCTTTCAGGATATAATACTATACATTTAAAATCAAAAACTGGAAGGATAAATCCTGCACAACGCGATGCAGTTAGAGAAGTTATCCGCAGGAATTTGGTTGGAACAGAAATAATAGCTGATTCATTGGATTTAATCACCATACAAGTTTTGCTTACTCTTCCAGAACTTTCTGTCAATACCACAGTTAGAAGAATGTTTTTGATTGCATCTTCTATGCATAAAGATGCAATGTTGTCATTAGGAGAAAAAAATTATGAATTAGCAAAGGCAGTAGTAAAATCAGATGATGAAGTAGATAGATTCAGTCTTTATATTTTAAGAAACCTTACAATAGCTACACAGAACGAGCGAGTACTTCGAGAAATAGGATTAAAAAACACAGCTGATTGTCTTAGTTACCGTGTTGCAGTAAAAAGTATAGAACGAATAGCAGACCACTCATTTGGAATTGCTGAAAAATGTCTAAAAATAGAAGAACAACAAAAAATATCAAAAGGCCTCTTTGACAAAATTGAAAAAATGAGCCATTTATCTTTGGCAGTTTTTAATGATTCAGTAGAAGCATTTTTGCGAAGAGACTATGTCATGGCTGATAGTGTTGCAGATAGAGTAGATAATATACGCTCAGTGGAAAATGATGTAATTTCATTCTTAAATAAAGAAGATAAGATGGCTTCCCACGAACCCATTAACAGTAACATCAGACTAATTTTAGAAGACATTCGGAGAACAGCTGAGCATGCAAGCGATATAGCAGAAGCAGCAATGAATCAGACAATAGGTGAAGTTATCACTGTCGAGAGAAAGCCAACAACAGCTTATGATGACAAGGCATTGAAAGACTATTGATTATAGAACAAGGATTAGCACTACGCATAGGCATTGTAGAATGTGATCATATAGATTACCTTGATCTAAATTAAGATCGAATCATGTGATTATTATTTGATGTCTGAGAACTCAGTAATGTTGATTGGTGATAATAAAATGTGCGCCTTCAGAGGTTTAATGATAATAAAAATAAGCATTATCATGCTTTGGATGCTGAAATATACATACTGTTGCACATTGTGATAGCGGACGTTAGAAAGAATTGTCTCTTGCAAGAATAGAGGTCATTAGAACCCATATCATAAGATGTTTCTCTTACTACATCCCACATAATTATAACTGAATACATTACTATTAGATAGGAAGAAGATTCAACGTATTATAATAATATATTTGAAAAATTTGACTATATCAAAAGCGCGATTTGCATTAACTGCTAAAATACTTAAATTCCCTATATTTATCTACTGGCGCTTGATTTTCTTAGCCGGCAAGGTAACATAAAAGGTTGCTCCATTTTCATTGATGTTGTTTTCAGCCCATATTCTACCACCATGAGCTTCGATAATATTCCTAGATATGAACAGACCAAGTCCAATACCTCCACCTGTCTGATTATGGGACTTGGCAAATTTTGAGAATAGTTTAGGTAGTATATCAGGATCTAGACCTATGCCAGTATCCTTTATCTTTATAACCACAACTTCTTTTTCATGGTTGTCGTTCTCTTTCTCTTTTATATCTATATACACGGATCCTTCTTTTGTAAACTTGACAGCATTACTTAACAGATTGGAAATTACTTGGATCATTCTTCCTTTATCTGCTTCTACAAAAACATCTTTAGGTTGATACAATAATTTTATAACTTTTCCATCTTTGTGATGACATTTACTGGGTAATATGTCGGCTATAGTGTTCATTATTATATCATTTAGATTGAACCGTTCCTTCACTACAGTTAATGAGTGGCTTTCAATCTGCGTAATATCCAATATGTCATCTGTAAGTCGCTGCAGTCTTTTCGCATTTCTGGCAATAGCATCTAACAGTTGAAGCTGCTGAGTATCCTTTATCTTGGAGCTAAGAATTTCAGTTAATCCAAGTATTGGCTGAATAGGAGTCCGCAGCTCATGAGCTGCTATGTTAATGAATTCCTCTTGCATTATATCCCGAGCTTTAAATTGCTTATTGATGGATTTTATTTCATCTGTACTTAACTCTTGTTGCTGTACTTTAGACTCATTTATTGTTGGCTGTTCATACAATTTGTTATCTGAAGAATTAACTGAATACATTCTCCTAATATTGCATTTAAACAGTCCTTCATAAAGAAATTGCTAAATGTAAGTATATAGATTTCATGATTCTATGGGATCCTATAATGTATTAATTTTGTGTTGCTAAAACTATTGTGGAAATTTAGAAAGAGATCTTAATTTATGACATTTTGAGGTATTTTCAGAAAGATGTTTTGCAGCTAATGCAATACTTATCCTGCAAATCTTATTTAGAAGATCTATGATGGAATGAGTTGGATTAAAAAGAAACGCCCTTCAGATGATTGCAGAGCAGAACTGTGATCTGAAATTGAGCTTGTGTTGTTATAGATATTCAGGACTTACTTTTTAAATCTGGTACAAAAATAATACCATTTTTCTTGGCCACTTCAACTATTCTTTCTATCTTAGGGGTACTGAAGGAGCTTTGAAACTCCTCATCTGTAATTGGTACTCCTAACTGTTCAATAAAGCTCTCAAACCCAGCAGGCAATCCTGTGACTAGCAGTCTACTAATATTCTTTGATACGTTTTTATATGTATGAATTATGCCTCTTTGAACATGTATAAATGAACCAGCAGTAACATTAACAACATTCTCATTATACTGAAATGAGAATTCTCCCTCTAATACATAGAATCCTTCTTCTAAATTTGTATGATAATGAGAAGGAGGGCCACTTTGTAAAGGTACCTTAATTTCCCATACTGATATTTTCCATCCGTTTGTTGGCCTGTGACTTTGAAGGTTACAGTATCGCCTAAAAGCCAAAAAGATTTATTGTTTGCATTGTCTGATAGAGCAGAAGAAGGATTCGCATCTGTTGATTCTATACTCAATATCCTTTGATTATCACATGATCTTATAAAGGATCATTTGTTCAGAAAGGAATTTTTTCAGACGACATAATAGGGTTAACAAGCCATCTTGCAACTGAATCCTTTTGATTTATTTATTTATTCATCTTGTCAAGAGCACTTTAGTAAATCTCAAGTTTTGAAAGTTTAGCCTGAGATATCTACGTCTAGGTTGAACTGTTTGTTTGTATGTCTTTCTTTCTGTCTCCAACCGAATACACTTTCTTCACCAAGTGAACCAAGGAGGATATATAGATCGTAGGCACCATTGGAACGATATCCATTTATAAAGAAAATAGGTTGCTTTTAACGCCGTTGTTCTATATTATCATATATCATTCATTATTCTCGTCCTCATCCAACAGAAAACAGCGCGCATCATAGACCTGGAATTTGATGGAATTACTTAAAGGGAAAAAGAGAAACTTATACAGTAAGTGGTACAATTTTATCTTACTATCCGATTTTAAATTTAAATGGTTAAGCGCAAACCAATTCTACTTGTAGATAAGTCGGATGATTCCACAATCGCAGTTGATCTTTTCAAAAGACTAGGCATTGAGTATGTAGAATATAACATTAAAAAATTTGAAGAAAGCTGTTGTGGTGAGCTTCCTACAACTAAAGCACCCTCGGTTTTTGCAGTTGAAGGCGTCTTTAAAGGTTTAGAGGGAATTAATGAATACATATTATTGAAAAGAAATGCAGCTGATTCTAACATTGAATCAGAAAGTGCATACTGGTAAAAATTCAATTAGCCTTGCATATGTTTAATTGGTAATACCATCAATCATCATATTGATAAAACTATATTCAAAAGCTGAACTAATTAAATAAGAATAGCATATTGAATCAACTAGAAGAATTAAAATCTATACTCCAAATGGAGCTTCAGGATCTTAAGACTAATCTTATCAAAAGTCATTCTCAAGAAGGCGATGCGACAGATCGTCTATTATCTCGACTTGCAGATCGTAACGATATAATAAGAATCAATACAATAGAATGGGTTTTAAAAATAATTAAAAAGATAGAAGAGAATCAAGCATTATGAGTTGGGATGTAGAGTTATTTTAGTTTTCATCCTTGCCTGGGCCGATGCCAACGTAGTATCATGTATTGTGAGTTAATGTTGTTACATGTAAGGATCTACAATAATATAGATGAAGTATTGTTTTTAAAAGCAAGAAAAGCTTGAATAGAACAGGTTTAGTATACTGCATTATTTGGAGATCACAAACTGGATATCTTTATTTCCTTTCGAAGTATTGTCACTGGGTACCTTTGAAATCTTTTCGTCTAAAACGTTGTAATGTAAATCACTGATCTGTCCTTCTAATATGCCACTAGATACAAACAGAAGAGTAAGAGCCTTTTCTCTAACATTGATGCTTCTGTAATTTTGATCGAATTAAAATACAGACTTGACTATTTGGATCAGGAACACAATTGACGTTATTCTGCTGTTCATCAGAATTTTGGTACAAAATAGATTACGTAAATCCAGTACCAATACAATAGATGTCTATATTGTTTTCTGATGCATCATCTCTTTGGTTGAATGCAAGCACGCATGCTGTGTTCTACTGTTGTTGGATTAATCCATGTTATAGACTGGCCTGTGTTGATTTCAACCTTTGTGGGGATGAATTGATTCAAGGGAGCTGCAGCATTTCCTCCTGCTGTTTGAACTTGGACCATTTACTGCGCACGTGCAGTAGAAACAAAAGCTAT
>JAFAQB010000354.1 GCA_019246625.1 Nitrososphaeraceae archaeon | reverse complement strand
GGTGCTTCCGATCCAAATTCGGGCAAGATATTTGACACAAAATTTATCACTGCAGGATCATCTTCTACACCACAAGAACTTAAAGGTGTAAAGGTAGGCGATGTAGTGCAATATTATTGCCAAATCCACCCTTACATGACTGCAAAGATTACAGTAACGAAGTAGCACTTCTATAGCACGTATGTTTTAAGTAAAGTCTGCTGCTGATGATAATGGTATGTGTTCTTGATTCTGTTATTATGTCTTTTGCTTTTCACCTGTAGGATAGGATACCATTGTAAAAGATAAGCAACTTTTGCTATCTGCAAAACATTACGTATTTGATAGCAAAGCAAAGTCATAATAGAATAGCACATTTCTTTTGTAACTTAGGGAAACGGATGACTAGGCGATTAAAGATGTTGTTGGGAAGATGATTTGATTGATACTGCAAAACATCCTTTTAAATTTGCTAGCTAGCAAGAAAAATAAAGTTTAAAAAAGTCAATTATCATTTTTCCAACTTATTATTTTTTCTGGATATATAATTATGCACAAATCTCCTATACCTATTTTTTTGTACTGACAGTATTTTTTATATAAGAGTTTATGAGCTTTTTCTAACAATTGATCATGTTGTGATTTTTTACCAATTATTCTTGCCCTCCCATGAATCATAATAAAAAGCAGCTTGCTCCAATCCTCGTTGTACTCATCTATGAGCAGAGTAACATTGGGATTTCGTTGTATGTTTCTAACCCTTTTTAGTCTTTCAGGTTTATCCTTTTTAGTCTTCTTATCTAATGGCAAATAGAAATATTTGCCGTCAAACACAAAAACAACTGGCACCAAATATGGCTTGTTTTCAGAATCAACTGTAGCAAGTCTAGCCACTCTTGCTTTATCGATCAGTAATTTAGTATATGTGCTATTAATCACTAATCTTCACCAGTATATATGAAACAAATTCTGGTCATTATTTGATTAGCCAGTTTAAGGTTAAATATGATTGTCAAATTGTTACGTTTAACTATATCGTTGAAGGCATTAATTTCTACTATCTCCTTGTCCAGAAGAAAGAGAGAAAACATGGTAAATGATTACTATTTTTCTATAACGTTACAGCATTTCGGTTGGTATATACCTTCTGTTCTTACCTTCTGTTCTTGCAATTCCTGGCACCATTTCCTTTATTCTTTTTGAAACTTGCCATAAACAGTCAATCAAATTCAAAAACTTAGACTCTTTTGATAGCATCAAGTATAATCTCCACTTTTCCTTCTGGTAATAATCCAGAGTATCTGGATAAGGTGCCATGCTTTTAATGCATGTAGCGGATTTACATCTTGGCTTATCGCATTTCAAAATCACCCTCTACATATGGCGATAGCTATATCGCTAGCGATAGATATATAACTTATTTCGTCTAATTATAAATCGTGCAAAGGCTATTAAAAGAAAAGAAAGCATTTTCCTTTGACTGGAAGAAATCTTTTTTTGCTCTTGTCATATCTATAATAGCAGATACGCTGGATCTTGTAGGAGAGCCAATTCTAGGCATTCCACTGATTGGTGACATACCAAATGCTTTTGTAACCGGTTTGTTATTCGTAATAACGAGAAACAAAAGATCGGCCGCAATCAACTTAATTAAATTCATACCTGTAATAGGCGATTTTATTCCAACATATACAATATCTACACTAATGTGGATTCACAAGGAAGCAAGAAAGAGTAAAAGTACTGAGTATATATAATACGATTCAAATATTTTATTTTTGATTGGTTGGTTGGTTGGTAAGTGACATGGAAGTCTTATTCACGAGATGTATTTCCGACATCCATTATATTTTACCTCATTTTGTGATTCAATAATGATCGTACGTGGTGGCGACAAGGAAGCATGGTCAAGAATAATAAAAAAACAATTTAGAAATACTCTACTTAATTGATAACACCATCTTTGATCATGCTAGGATCAAAGCAATGGTATTAGAATCCTGAAAAATTCGTAACGATATCTTGTATTTGAAAAAAGTCAGCTATCTATGTAGCAAGAAGACTAGGACAAATAATAACATAAATCATATATCATCTCTTACAATTGCTAGCTACTATAAATGGATTGAATTTTTCTGTGGGATAAAGTGAACTGCATCATAACTGGAATAGAATAACAAGTAATATTCTGAGAGGAAGTCATCGATGATGGAGATCATTTCGCTCAGAATGAATGAATGAATGAATCTATCATAAGGTCTTTATAGACATATAATACTAGATGCTTGAGTTACAGTAGAAGTCGATACTCTACCTTGGGAATTAATGAATGAAATATCGGATACAATAGATAGACGATATTAGACAAACATGGTCCATCAGATTTGTTGTGGCAAACTATTGAGATAAATTAATTAAGTCTCAAAGTTTGGACCAACGACTTTGCCTGCCCAAGTAACTCAAATGTAGCTGCAGCTGACTATTCCACTCCAAGGATTGCGTAAATTTGCAAGGAGAACTAATTTTGTATCAAATTTTTTCAAAAAGGATAACATGATGAAAAAGAATGTATATGTACAGAATTAAGAGTTACGAATATTTTGTTTAATTTTAGCTTTCATTTCTGAAGTGATCTCTTCTTGTTTTATAGCATGTATTTCCCATATGTGTTGTTCAGCACTTTTCA
>JAFAQB010000326.1 GCA_019246625.1 Nitrososphaeraceae archaeon | reverse complement strand
TCTTGTAGTCCTTCTTATAATGTGCAAATGCAGAATGATTGCTTCCTATAGCAGCGGCAACTGTACCTGCTGCTAGTAACGTTGCTGTCACTGCTGCTATTGCAATCAGTACTGTAGTAGTTGTTGTGTGGTTCATTCCTATATCTGGATACACTAAGATCCTTATTTGTGTATTACACAACTATTGATTAGTTGTATCTACATAATGTAATTTGAATAGGTTTTAACTGAATTCTATTATAGGAACAAACTATTATATCAATATGGCATATCAGGACAGACCCAGCTATAATTGCATACTGTCTTTATTTGTATTTTAATTCTAGGAGTTATAGATTTGCAAAGTCACAAATCAATTATGAGAAGTCTCTTTGTCCTTCCATGCAAATGCGAAATGATTGCTTGCTATAGTGACTGTACTTGTTGATAGTAACGCAGCTGCAACTGCTGCTAGAATGACTACGGTGGTAGTTGTTGTGTGGTTTTTAGTGCGCATTTTTCTAGATACTTAAATACATCTACAACGTTTGTAACATAGAGAAGGTTTATTCTTAATTTGATTCATTTGTTAGGAGATGGCGTATAAGGAATCCGGATCGCCGGTTGATAAAATAGAAAGCAAATGAATACATCCATGCAGTAATAACCAAAAAAATGAAAATAAGGATTTAGTAGCCTGCTTCAGAAGAGTTTACGGTCAGCCAAAAGGAAATTCGTTAGATGCGGAGTCCCAAGCATTCATAGTATCTTCGGGATTAGTATTACTTGACTTCATACGATCCGCTGCTGGATAGGAACCAGATAGGTTAGGAGTACTTTCCTTCAATGGTGATGACTGTTGAGATGCAGATGGTGTATAGCTAGATCCTTGCTTCATTGGTGGTGATGTATCTACGATGTTTGGAGTACTGGTGGTTGTGGTTGTAGTGCTGGTTGGCTTCAATGGTGATGGCGATGGCCCTAGATTTAATAATGCAGAGCATGCATGTTCATATATTGGAGAGTTGTCACCATATGTGATACAAATAATAATTTGTTTGTTTGATATTCCATGTGAAATACCATTGCTCCCTGCTTTCTTGTAGTCCTTCTTATAATGTGCAAATGCAGAATGATTGCTTCCTATAGCAGCGGCAACTGTACCTGCTGCTAGTAACGTTGCTGTCACTGCTGCTATTGCAATCAGTACTGTAGTAGTTGTTGTGTGGTTCATTTTTACACTTGTATACAGTAAGATCCTTATTTGTGTATTACACAACTATTGATTAGTTGTATCTACGTCATGTAATTATAGTAGTAATTTTAGTAGATTTTATATCAGTTTTACTATAGGAAGAAATTGCTTTGTCGCATAACTTACTCTTCTGTTAAGAATTTGATCTATATACATTTAGCCTAGATGAGGCGTTTATTGTCTCGTGCTCAATTGGCATAAGTATAACGAATCATTGGGTAGACGCGGAGAGATATTACTTGATTTTGATGTCATTGACAATTGGCATAGTTTCTCAATTCTATGAACGAAGGCAAGGAAGTAGGGAGCCTCCTACTTATATGAGAGTCTATTTTTTCATCTACCATACAGACAAACTGAAGAAGGTGTTGTCAGGGCTCATGCTAATGATAAGGTACCTACCGTTTGTACCACACTACAGTTCAATAAACAGGAGAATAAACAAACTCGATATTAAACTTAACAACATCAGAATAGCCATCATAGCGTTAGATAGCACTGGAATAAAAGTAACCAACAGGGGTGAATAGTGGCTTCCTATAGATAGAATGTGAGGAAAGGATACCTCAAGATACATCATGTAGCAGGTGATATCAAGAAAAAGAAAATTGTTTCACCTAATGTCACAAGTGAAGAAGTTCATGATGATGGCAGAATAAAGGAAACTTGTAAATAATGCTTCAGAAAATAATGATGTCAGGTGAGTAATAGCAGATGGAGCATGCGATGATAGTAAAGAGAATTTTAGATATCTTTTTCATAACCAGATCGAAGCTGCAGTCAAGGTAAGGAAAAACTCCAATCAATTAACAGGCGGCTGCTGCTATCCAAGAAAGATATATAATACTACTACAGCAGCTAAAGAATTTTAAAATATGGACGGCTAAAGTTAACTACGGATCTAGATGGATGGCAGAGACTGTATTCTCTTCAATGAAAAGAATGTTTGGAGAATATGTTTCAGCAGGAAAAGTCTCCAAACATGGTAAAGGAAATGTTTCTGAAAGCATCATTATATAACACGTTTGTCACAATAAAATAGCCAATAACTTCACTTAAGGGCAGGAACTAGTTATTCAACACAGCACGAGTTGGATTTACTAGATCATTTATCGAGTCAGATAAAATAAAAAAAGGTGTGGAGTGTGTTTTTTACATTGGGCCACGGCCAGGTGGACCGCTGCCAGATGGACCAGTGTATGATGGCTGGCCGCCATCGTAGTTGGTGTTTTCGTTGAAGGCGTGACATGCGTCAGGACCAATTGCGTCTCCAGTTGCATCCGGAGTTAGAGTAGTTTTTACCCCACCA
>JAFAQB010000046.1 GCA_019246625.1 Nitrososphaeraceae archaeon | reverse complement strand
AATAATATCAAATTCTAATATTTCAAGCCCTGTAAACGATCTAAATAACAACGGTTTCTTGGACAACCTAGCATAAGACATCAATATAACTTGGATACATGCTGTATGGATATAGCTTTAATGTCCCAATTACGCAATAGATCTAATATATAAAATAGCATTGGATTTGTTATGAATATCCTCGATGAATAAAATAAATTTGTCAATCCTCAGATTCCAACATTTGCTCTTTTAACGGGGTGATTCTTAAAACAGCAGGGCAGCCGAGTTTGCTAGAAGCTACTTTGAAACCATCTTTAGCAAGGTTCAAGTTAGCGGCTGTAACATACGCTTCAAAAATTGGCTGCCCGGGTCGAATTCTGGCAGCTAGTCCTGTTGCCTTGCCAAATGCCCTTCTCATACCTTCCTGTAAACGGTCTGCACCAGCTGTTGCTATCATTTTGTTTTCTCTAAGAAAAACATGGGGGTATACTTTAAGGGTCGAAAAGAATGTGGTTTCGCCTGCTTTTGCCATTGTCTTGTTAGCAGCCAATCTTGCAGCCTCTAATGCATTATGTCTTATCTGCATCTTCTCTGTTGTAAGTAATTCAACTTTGTAATCATAATCGTTCTTTGCCTGTCCAGAAGAAAATCTAGCAATTTTTATCTGCGGTTTTCCAGCAATATATTCACGTCTTACGTACGGCATACCACGTGATTCACGATAATTAACTCCCTTCATCTCATATCACAGATGTTTTGAATACTTAAATGAGGTCATATGCTCTGATTTAATTGTTATGACCTCTGGTTTTTCATCATCTCACTATCAATCTACTTCACTTCCTTCTGAAAACTGTGAATTTCCATTTGTTATTGAAGCATTTCTTGTAAGAAGACCTATGAAAATTCTTATCAAAGAAACCAGATTTCAAGACCAATTGAGTAGTAAAGGATATGGAGAAAAGGAAAATTCCGAATACCTTCTAAAGCCTTATGAGGCATTATACCTTATTTCCACCAAACGTCTAACAATGAAAGACAAGAGAAATAATAATCTCGATTTAGATTCTCTTATTGAACTTGTATCTAGATATGACAAAGATATTTTAACAAAATTTTTGATCTATCGTGACCTAAGAAGCAGAGGCTATATCGCAAAAGAAGGTTTTGGGTTTGGGGTAGACTTTAGAGTATACGAGAGAGGTGAATTTGAAAAAAAACCCTCAAAGTATATTGTATTTGGTGTCAATGAAGGAATTAATCTGAAAGCTAGTGACTTTTCAAATGCTATTGAACAAATAGGAAAAATGGGGAAAGAAGCAGTTATAGCAGTTATAGAAAGGAGAGGCGGAATAATCTATTACAAGGTATCAAAGACACGCTTTATTACTGATAATAAGAATATCCAACAAAGCAATAGTAGTGATGGTAATAGAGTTTTAAATAAAGAATGATATAAATAACCATACTTGAAGTTTAAGGAAATATACTGCCATGATTGCAATCTATTCCTTGCACGGTACAACTTGAAATATTTTACAGATGCAAAAATTACAGAGTTGGTGAGGCTTTATTATTCTATGCATATCAAGAGTGGTCATTCTATAGCAACTAGAATCTTAGACAGATTAGACGTTTAGTATTTTATCTGCCAATACTTAAACTCATTTGGATGCTTCTGATATTAAATTTGGGTGGTATTATAACCAATCCATTGTATTGTCCATTATCTATTATATGTTTATTGAGCAAGACTTTTTAGTGATCATCGGCTTTGTCTACAATAGCACTGCAGGATGATGACGATTATGATAGTCCCCCTATTAATCTGGCGTCACATACTGCCAGAAATATATGAAGAGAATAACCGGACTCCCAAATCCTGCAGGATATATTAAATGCTCCGGCCGGGATTTGAACCCGGGATCGTCGCCTTGAGAGGGCGAAATGCTTAACCGGACTACACCACCGGAGCACCAACAAACCTGACTGAATTCCGATCTTCATATAAAACTTATGTCTAATACTAACCTCTAAATTCAAATTGGCACCTTGAAAGATTACTACGACATAGGCAAGGATTTAGCTACAAGGTTAGTAGACAACGATTAGGAATTTCTAGCGTATGAGAAACACAACAAATTATCCAGAATTAGATGTTCAGTCGTAATAATGATCCATAGCGCGTGCAGAATCTTTACAAATGTCACTTCATAATTAAATTGCCTTAAATTAATGAACTACTGCAGCGGCAGCCTCAACGAACTGTAGTGTTTTGCTTTTTGCTCGCAATTTAGCCTTGTATTTTAGATTTCTTGGCTTTGTCCTCAATCTATATCCACAACATGGACACCACAATCCATCCCATTTTATAAATATCTCACATATCTGGCAGCGTTTCTGTCCACTGACATAACGACCAGAACCTACAGGTTTTTGTGCTTTATGACGTATACATATACCCTTACAAGTC
>JAFAQB010000043.1 GCA_019246625.1 Nitrososphaeraceae archaeon | reverse complement strand
AATAATATCAAATTCTAATATTTCAAGCCCTGTAAACGATCTAAATAACAACGGTTTCTTGGACAACCTAGCATAAGACATCAATATAACTTGGATACATGCTGTATGGATATAGCTTTAATGTCCCAATTACGCAATAGATCTAATGAATAGTTCTTCATCCTAGCCAAATAAGTACATCTTTTTATTTTCATAAGGCGTACTTACTAAAATAATAATACTAACTTTTGGATATTGTTCTAGTCCAGTAAATGATCTAAATAATAAAGGCCTCTTAGATAGTCTAGCGTAAGACATCATATTTTTATGCATTGATAATTCATATGTATGCTGTAATGAACACCAATTTACTTGGCAAAACTCGGTGCGGTGTTATTTCATTGGCAGTAGTAGTAACAATAGCATTAGGACTAGTAGTGGCGGCTGCTACTACAGCATTTGCAGTAAGTGATGAATACAAAAAGGGGTGGAATATGGCATGTGGTGACGATATGAGTATGACTCAGTTTAAAGGAACTGCACCACATCCCAAAGAATTCACAAATGGATATATGGATGCAAGGTCAAGTGATGGTCCATGTCCATATCAGTAATAGGTACTCCTCTGGGGTGTAATGCAGTTCTCCTTTGTATAGGATGCCATAAGCAAGTTGAAAAATGTATGTGTCAGAAAAACAACTGACTACCGATCAATGTACGCAAGGATCTTGACTAAATCCTGATACCGACTCATTCGCTCTTCACTGCCGCAACCATTGTCTTATCTAACATCCGGTTTGTCAAGATCTTGAGGAACGAGTTTGCTATCTCTAAAATACCTTCATGGTATTCATTATAATAGTAGTTTTGATTGGGTTTAGAAGAAGAATGGAAATGAGGAGAAGCATAAGGAGAAGATGATATATCTACACCTGTGGTACTATTACTTCTCCAAAAATATTGTCATTGTTGTCGTCATATTTGCTATTGTAAATAACTGCGTATCTATCTGGATTCATCCTTAAAGCTTCAACAACTGCTACAAGAGCTGAATTCAATAGTAGACCTATTGCGTAATTGAAAGCTTAATGCTATATTCTCCATCGGATCTGGACTAGTGATTTACGTTCTTTCAAAAGTCTATCGACAACTTCTTCAGCAATACGCTTGATTTGAAGATATTTTTCATTGCTATTTTTAAACCTCAAAACAAACTGCTGCAGCTCTGACCTTTCATTATATAGGTGCTCTACATCATTTTGTAAAGTATCAATATTGTGTTGATGCATCTTCTCTATATGAGCTAATTCTACTATTCGTTTGTTATAACATGTAGAGCTCTTTGTGACTCTTGATTTTGGCGTTGCTTATCTAAAATCTCATTTTCAAGACTTTGACGCTGACCTTGAAGCTCTGGAAGTTTAATTGCACCTCTCTCTATAGCATTAGCAAACCACTCTACATAGCAGCAGTTAAGCCTTTTTTCTTTAGTACTTTATGCAGCTTTAGAAAGCTTGTAAGATAATATCTTATCTGCGGGTAGATCTCGTACAACTGGTTTAGGCGTTTTAGCTTCCAAAATTCCCTAAAGAACTTGTTTACGAGTGCCTCTCTTATACCAAGTTCAATAGCTACTTCAAATGGCTTTTTACCTTCAGAAAATAGATTGTAAGCTTGAGTGGCTTTTTGACTTGGAGATTTGTTGTTGGTGCTGTAGGTATTATTATTACTGTTATCTGTGATCACAATCCCACGGCTTACTTGATTATCTCTTAAAATAGCGCTAATATCTCTAAGAGACATCCTTAATTCTTTTGCAATGTCGGGAGTATTTTTGCCTTGTTTGTATAACTTTATAATTTGTGCTTCTCTTCTGATATGATCATAATCATTATTATTGGTACTTAACATTTTGATGTCTTTTGCGGTTACTATTAGATAGAACGCACTTAGCTATAGCTTTTGTTACCCTGATACCAGTTGATACCATCATTATTACCTTGATACCACCTGTTACCACAAACAAAATAGGATGCACGATGATGACAACAATAATAGCCTAGCAGAAGGTACCATATAGTTAGCAAGACTTTAGCAGTGCAAATTACGTAGTCATCTATATTCATCACCACAATCTCCGATTGCCTCAAATAAGTTATTTGACTTTGTACATGTGGCATCTATATCATTATGATCTGACTTATCCAAACTAAAGTTGAATACCTGTGCATTATTGTTTATGTGATCAGATATTCCAAGTCTAGCGCCTATAATAACACCTGCTACTGCAGATTTGTCAAGAATATATCGAGTCGCTACGTTTGCAATGCTCACCTTGTGCTTTTTGGCTATCCTCTTCAAAGTTGATAAAAGTTCTTGGAACAAGCCCCATCCGCCCCATGCATCTATCATTTTCTTGTATTTTCTTAAGCTTAATGTATCTAACTCCCTAGCAGACGGTGGTTGTGCTCTTTCTAAATATCGCTCTGACATCAGTCCCCCAAGGAGGCTTCCATAAGCAAGGAGACTGATGTTGTGTTTCAGACAAAATGGTATCATCTTTAATTCCGGCCTACGATCCACAATCGAATATTGAACCTGGTTTGATACAATTTGTATATTTGAATCTACCATGATCTGCATCCGTTCAGTATCAAAATTTGTAAGTCCCAAATGCTTGATTATCCCTTTATCGCGCAGGTCAGAGAGGTATTTGAGAGCATCCACGTAATACGGATTGTTATAATCCCACCAGTGGAATTGAAGTAAATCTAGTGAGCTAACACTCATCCTGCGAATTGATCTTTGGACACTCTCATTAACTATATAACGTGTAATCATTTGTGGCTGTGGTACCCACTTTGTCAATGCCTGAATTCGATCGAGTTCTTGTTTTCCTTTTAGCGCCAATATTTTACTCCTAAACTCTCCAATAAAATCTTCTGCCGGGCCATAAATATCTGCCAAGTCCCAACTAGTAAAGCCAGCCTCATGATATCTTATCATATCTTCGATTGCCAATTTGTGATCAATATATCCATGTCCACCTGCAACTTGCCACATGCCGTTGACTATTCTACATATTGTCAAATCAGGAGCCAGTTGATAGTAGCGTTCCTTACTCATAATACTCATTCTAGTTTCCTCTCTCTACGTCTTTATGTCACAAGTATCAAACACAAAAAGCTGACGCATCCTGGTCTATCATTTCTGGTCTATTTCACTGCTCCACTATTTTATGCAAATTCTGTGTTTATTATGCTGCCAAGCAGGTGTATCAACAGATTGCCTTCCATAAATATAGAAGATCCGCTTTGGAGGCACCAATATCTCTAAATGATATCCTTGTTTCTTGAGCTATTTGGCGTACATTCTTTCGCTGATTATAATACAAATCAATGACAAGCTTGTCCTTTTCTACATTGATTAACAAGTAATATCTGTATGCCTATCATATGGAATCTCTACAGTATAGCTTTTACTGCTACCATTACTACCAGATTTGTTTCCCTGTTTCCAACTGCTATCATTGCATATTTTTACTGAACTAGTACAGGCGATAAAAGAGATGGTAGTGGTTAATGAGTTTATGTCATAAAATCTGAAATGGTACTTTGCATCGGATCTTGAATGCTACTACTATGTAAGTGCCGTTTGTCATCTTCATCCTTCTTGTTTTCCTCATCCTTACTAAACTGGGCTTCTGGCAATCCAACCATCCTTCTGAATGTATTTGCAGTACCTGGACCAAAACCAGCATAATGATTATTAGCTGATACTATTGCAATTGCCAAGTCTTGAAACCATGTCCTATCTCTAACTTCTATTGCATATCTGAACCTATCATCGAGTTCATGTACTATATGTTCTCTTAGATTCTCTATACCTTCAGTTATCTTTAGTGATGGAGGTAATTGTATTAGTAATGCCAGAGTCTTTTCTTTAAGTGGTAGCATGGATTGGAAGAAAATACTCTAGTTCTCTGCTAACGTCTTTAAGGCGTTTATCATGAGTGATGACTTTTGGAAACTTGGCTGTGAACTTAAAGCTCTCAGGTGTCTTGTTGAACCAATTTTTAACTGTGAAAACGTTAGGGGTTCTATAAAAGGAAGAATCAATCTCTACATAGTCGAAAATGGAAGAATAAAACTTTAGCCAATCAGAAGAAGAATCTATATTGGAAGGATAGAATGGTCCTTGCCAAGCTGAACAACTCCATCCAGAGCAGCCAATATAGTATTGCAACTAAGATACCTCTTATTATAACACAGTAGCAACCTAGGATAAGGGTTTATCAACTAAGATAATATTTATACTCAACTGCATCATAGACAGTAAAAATAATGGTTATTATTCCTAATCACATTGTAGCAAAGTATGGTTTATGTCTAAATATAGGTCATGTCTATAATAGACAAGAATTTTATGCCATAAAATCTGAAAACGTGCTTTGTTTTGGAAGTACTATAACTACTACCCTTGCCAAAAATATTAACATCAGGAGTGATGACTACCACTGGGGTGCAAATCATTCTTTTTCTTCTGGACAGGAAAATAGCTTAAATCTAATATAATCTACATACCTTTCAAAGATTTAACATACTATCTTTGAAGCTAAACTATCCTTTGCATCTTGTATTTTTAGTGCTTAATGCTTTCCTAATACCATGGTTGTTAATTTATAGGTTCATCTCATCAATATTGCGCGATAATAACAGATAGATGTTTAAGTACAAACAGTGCTGTATCTAGCTTATTATGAGTAAGCACGTTCCAATACACGGACTCTTTGAGACGCATCTGACTGTAAGTGATTTGCAGCGATCTATTGCATTTTATAGAGATATCGTAGGACTTCAGCTAGCACTTGAGGTATCGGAACGCAATGCAGCATTCTTCTGGATAGGGGATCATTCATCTTATTATTCTAGACACTCGATGCTTGGACTATGGTCGGTTGGTACAGCGCCATTAGGTCTTAATCTTCATGTTGCATTTGAGGTAGCAGCAATTAACGATTTTTTAGAAGCACCAAAGCGACTGAAAGATCAAGGGATTATGCCGCTATCTTTCTTTGGTAAAGAGTCGTTGGAGCCTAGTGTAATCGGATGGATGCCTGCAGCAGCAATTTACTTTCGGGATCCTGATGGTCATCTAATGGAGTACCTCACAATGCTAGATGACAAGGAGCGAAGACCGGACCTAGGAATTGTTAGTTGGTCTGAGTGGATTACCAACAATAGACAAACTGCATAGCATAAGTCTAATATGGAATTCGATTCAGATTGAGGTATTTTTTGGGACAATGGAAATAGTGTGCTTACCAACAATAAATATTACTTATTTATTACTATCATATATTACTTAATACTATCTGCATTTATTCATCTGTCTAATCCTGTGGTGTCCAATCGCCTACCTATCATAGTTGTAGTGACAACGAAGATCATAATAATAATGATGAAGCAGATCGAATAGATGCTAAGATTAAATCTCTTGGTCTTGTAGACCTTATATCATTATTCCGTCCATTACCGTACCAGTATAAAAGCATGCCAAAGCCTGGCTATAAATCCATAACAGTAAGTGAAAATAGATCGCACTATCATTATCATATGCATCCCTTATACTGTGGTAACAATTGAGATGTCTAGTTATGCTAGCTCACTGATTAGAGTACTAACTTATCGTGAAAGTAAATGGTTTTGTAACATTATCATGCTGTCCGTTCTCTGTTTGGTAGTGAAGAGTCGCAGTTGCTGCAATTTGTCCTGCTATCATTGCTTGATACATCGTTCCTGAACCCGGCCCAGCTACTGAAACTCGTGCACCAGAGTTTAATTTGAAGAGTGGCGAAGTAGTAGTACAGCCTTGCATGTGTCTTACGAGTACGTTTCTACTAAACTGTGCTGATAGTGGCGAATCGCATCTGCCGGCGATGAATTTAATGGGTTTTGGTGAATTGTTAACTACCGTAGAAAATATTTCAAATTTGCTGCCTGACTTTAAATGTAGAGGTGATGGATGAGTGTTTATCAAATCAACTCCTACATTAGCATTGACACTGGAAGGCTGAGAGTATGCAAGCCTGTCACTTCCTAATGGAAAACCAAGAATAGTGCAA
>JAFAQB010000064.1 GCA_019246625.1 Nitrososphaeraceae archaeon | reverse complement strand
CTTCTCCGTGTCACTAAGAGATCTAAGAGGAGTATCTCTCATAAACCAAACTGAGATAAAGTAAGCTAAAGTGATTGTTGTAAAAATAATTACTCTTAGCAATCATATAGAGTTTACAAAAACAACCACAGAGTAGTGTACATAACTATTAAGGGAAGCAAGGTACATGTAGCAGTAACACCTGGATCTTTACCAATAGTAACAGGTTTGGGACCAGGAAACGAGCATGAAAGTAGAAAGAAAGCTTATTCCCCTTCTGAATGACATACAAATTAGGAATAACAATGGAAGACCCAAGAGCAGACAAGAACGTATTTGGGCTGACACCAAGTACCATACGTTTCTAGTACTAACATACCTTTACAACAGACGTATTAGAGCCCAAATAAGAGAAAGCGGTGACACCAAACCAAAACAATGCAGACCAAATATTTTTTCATACCAAGACTATAAGAAAGTCAGAAGTAGTAGTGTAGAAAGATTCTTTGGATGGCTTAAGAGTTTTAGACGAATCCAGACAAGATATGAAAGATTAGCATCAACCTACCCAGGATTTATTCAACTTGGTTGTATAATGATGCTCATGAGACTTTTCAGATGAGTTCAGAAGGATTTTTATAATTTTATTTAAGAAATACTATTAGGTTATCAAGGTATCAAACCCGATGGCTATGTAGACAAATTATTATTAGGAAACACCAATAAGTTACCATGTTGTCACCGCCGCTGCTGCTATTAACTACAAGTAATGATAATATTATTATTGACAGAATCTATTAAGAAGTCATCATATTGGTTTTGTCATCGCAATCAGTATCAGTTTGTAATAAATGTCATACCGAACCAAGCGTTTACCATAGATCATATTCTGGAGAATACTTGTGCAAAAAGTGCTTTTTGTATTCTATAGAGAAGAAAACCTCAAAAACCATATCCAAGTTTTCAATGCTCAACTACAACGACAGATTGGCAGTTGGAGTTTCTGGGGGAAAGGACAGTTTGGCGTTGTTGTATATTATCAAAAAACTCTTTGATAAACTCGGTCGGTCTAACCTAATTGCAATTACAATAGACGAAGGTATTGAGGGCTACCGAAACGAATCTCTACAAATAACTAGGGATTTTTGTGCAAATCTTAAAGTAGAAAATAAAATTCTAAGCTACAAGGATCTTTTTGGAATAGATATGGACGAAGCTATGAAAATTAGGCCTAATGAAAAAATGAGTTCGTGCTCAATATGCGGTACCTTTCGTAGAAGAGCCATAGATATGGCTGCTGAATCTGTTGGAGCAAACGTTGTTGCAACGGCACATAATTTAGACGACCATTTGCAAACTTTCATGATCAATTTTCTTGCTGGAGACATTGAGAGGATCGGATGGAACTATCCAGAACCTATCCAATATGGTAACAGTAATTTAAAAAAGGTAAAACCTTTCATTGAAATTTACGAGCAAGAGATAGTGTTCTATGCATTACAGCGAAAAATTCCATTTCAATCAGAAGAGTGTCCCTACATGAACGAGAGCATAAGGACCGAGCTTCGTCTATTTCTGAACAAGCTTGAAAAAACACACCCGGGCATTAAATATAATGCTTACAATTCAATGACAAACATCTCTAAAGGCTTGAAATCATCACCCAAGACAAGGAATGCTAACAAGTGTTCGATCTGCGAAAGAGATTCTAGCGGAAACGTTTGTTCGGTATGTAAGATATCTGAAATTCTAAAATAAAATGGGCAAATAACGAGTCTCCACAGAAGGTTTTTAAATACTGCAGAGGCAGACAAGTCGGCGAGGTCCGTTACAATGAAATTTCTTTCATTATAAATTAACAGACAGGAAGTCTAACAATGCCAATTAACACAAGATTTTTTTGCATTGTCGGCGGCAAATATCCTAAGCTTGCGAGAGAAGAAATTACTGCACTCCTTAAAACATATGGGCATTTGAAAATCGAGTATTCTATGGACAATTTAGTGGTTGCTCAAGGAGAATGTAAAATCAACAAAGTAGCACGACGTGCAGTATATACAAAATTCATTGCCCGCGAAATTCAAACTGAAGAGGATTACTCTGTTCTAAGAGGCAAAACATTTTCCTGTTTTGGAACTAATGATGTAGAACTCCGTAAAAGAGTGGTAGAAGATATAAAGAAAAAGACAGGGGCAAAAGTATTACTAGAAAATCCAGATTGCCAAATAGTTATAGTTTCAAAAAGTACCGGTATTAATAGTTCAGCTTCTTTTACCAATCTAATTGGCATTAGAATCCCACAGCCTAGAATCGATTGGACCAAAAGGCTTTCACAGAGAAAATTCTTCCATCCATCTATGCTAGAGCCAAGACTGTGCAGAGCAATGGTTAACCTTGCACAAGTAAAAGAAGGCGATACCATAGTAGATCCATTTTGTGGAACTGGTGGTATTTTAGTTGAAGCACAGGAGATTAATATAAGAACTGCTGGCTATGATATCCTAAAAAAAATGTGTTTGGGCGCAAAACAAAACATGGTTGAAAACATTGCTATCTGTGATTCACTACATATACCATTGAAACCATTCATAGCCGATGCAATAATAACAGATATTCCATACGGACGATCCACTAAAATCATCAGAGGACAAACAAGGCAACAGATACTTAAGGATTTAATTGATAACACAAGTGTGCATAAGATGGTTATCCTCTGTCAGAAAGATGACGAGGACATGATAATGAAGTCAAGAACAAATCTAAAGATTAGTATTTGTCATTTATATCGACACAAGAGTTTAACGCGCAGCATGGTGACAATAATGACATGGTAAACATGCGATTGATATTCCTAGGAACATCTGCTGCGGCTCCTACCCCTAATCGTGGACTGTCATCAATTGCATTAGTGAGAGGTTGCGAGTTAATTTTATTTGATGCAGGTGAAGGTATGCAGCGAAATTTCATCAAGGCAGGTTTAGGTATGAACAGAAAAATGAAAATTTTCATTACTCACATGCACGCGGACCATTGTGTAGGACTGCTTGGACTTTTGCAAACGATGTCCTTACAAGGAAGACAGACACATGTGGACATTTATGGTCAGCCCCAAGTGGCTGAATTTATTAAAGAAAATATACGAATAATAAACTTCAGGCTAACCTTTGATATTAATATTCATATAATCAATGGCGAGGGAATTGTAGTAAAAGAAAAAGACTACCTGGTTAGTTGCAGTGATGCCTTCCATTCGGTCCCTGCATATTCATATTGTCTTATGGAATTTGATAGACCAGGAAAATTTAATATTATCGAAGCTAAAAGATTGGGAATCCCGGAAGGAGAGTTATACCATAAGCTGCAGGAAGGAAATGATATAGTTGTTGAGGGCAAAACCATTAGTTCAAGCCAGATAATTGGACCTCGCAGGAAAGGAAGAAAAATTGGAATATCTGGTGACACAAGGCCAACTGATAAATTAAAATCTTTTTTCAAAGACTGCGATCTGCTGGTTTTTGAATCGACATTTAGCCATGATAAATATCAACAAGCAATTGAAAGTTTTCATTCAACCGCTAAGGAAGCAGCATCTTTTGCAAAGGCATCTTCTGTTAGAAAACTATACTTAACTCACTTTAGTGCTAGATATCATGAAACTTCAAAGTTGGTGAATGAGGCAGCAGAGGTGTACAGAAGTGTAGAAGCTGCAGAAGATCTCAAGATAGTGGAAATCCCGTACGAGGATGATAAGCAAAAACTTGACATTAGATAAAAAACGGCAAGAGCGTGTGGTGGAAGATTGATCTATAAAGTTGCCATCTCCTTCCAATGAATTTCAGTCTAACACATGCAGTTCAATTGCAGCATATATGCATATTAAAGACACATCATGTCAAGGCTTATATAACTAAACCTCGAAATAATTGAAGTTGAACTGCGTGAGACTAACAATTTTTAGCAGCATAGAAGGAATACATTATCATATTGAACAGAGCATATTTGTTTAAGAATACAATATTTTTGTAGAGATTTTTTGGGGAATCTCTTCGATGAGACAAGAACAACAAAAACCTATTAAGCCAAGAAAGAACTACGACTATAACAAACCAATAGGTAAATGCATAGTATGCTATACTTTATCCGAATGGCATTGTTATGTTTGTAACAACGACTTCTGCGAAGCTCATTTCCAAGATCATAAGCAAAAAAATCTATGTACTAAGGCGAGTACATAAAGCCCAACATGAGAAATTAATTATCTGTTGTTAAAATTATTTGATGGCAATTGCCGACAGGCTTGTGATGATCTGCTGCTGCTGCTGCCACCTCTCCTCCTCCACCACCACCGATCATAGCACAAACTTTGGCTTTTTTTTATGAGTATTAATATGCAAAACCACCCTATGGACCGAAGCCAAGGCCAACTTTATACGCGAACATTCCAAGATAGGATGTATAATTGAATGTAACGACCTAACTAAAGGCTCCGTTAACTTAAGCAAGTTTTGAAATAACATGACCTAAAGCTGAGCGTGTCCTAATAGTTTCATGATATTCTAAAACTTATCAGGATAGACCCAGCTATAATTGCATCCAGTCTTTATTTGTATTTTAATTCTAGGAGTTATAGATTTGCATGTAAGTCACTTGAACCGATTATGAGAAGAAAGAACACATGTTCTTCAGACAACTCAGAACAAAATTTGGAAGCAAAGCATATCTATACTACTGATAGTGCATATTGATATAATAATGATGCATGTAAATGGTTAAGACTCAAGTACGTTATCTATGAAACAGATAGATCTCAAGAATATCATGGAAAGATTTATTCAGCAAATCAAAGATAGGACTGACTGAATGTTTTGATGACGAAACTTTCCATCAATACATCAACAAATGTGACAGACAGCACATTGATAACTGGTTAAGGATGTTTCTCATAGCTGCATATGGAAACAGACAGGACCAAGTTCACAAATTTCCTAATAAAATGTAGTTAAGTTAAGAGCCTAACTAAAGCACGTAAAGTTAATTAGAACCACTCCTGACTTCTTCTCAGGTTAAATGAATGAATAAAGATAACAACGAAGTCAAGGAAATCTTTGAGAGGGTTATTTCTGGCAAAGAGGACAAGGTAATAACAGAAGAAGCTGCAAAACAAATTTTGACACATTATGGTGTTAAGGTTCCTAGTTATGCACTAGTTTCCAACGCTGATGATGCTGAAAAAAAGGCAAAGGAACTAGGTTTTCCATTGGTGGCAAAGATCGTTTCGCCTCAGATCTTGCACAAAACCGATGAAAAAGGCGTAAAAGTCGGCTTAAATTCTGAGTTGCAGGTCCGCGAAACGTTCAACGAAATGTACGGTAGACTGTCAAAGAAGTTTAGTGTCAAGGGCATTCTTATCGAAAAAATGGTTCCAAAGGGGATTACTGAATTAATTGTAGGATTGCAGAATGATCCGCAATTCGGTCCGGTTATTATGCTTGGCCTGGGAGGAATATTCACCGAAATTTTTAAGGATATATCATTTAGGGTTCTTCCAATAGATAAAGAAGATGCAAAGGAAATGATTGAGAGTCTGCAAGGTAAGCAAATTTTGAAAGGCTTTAGAGGTGCCGATCCAGTCAGTATAGACGTTTTAAGTAATGCTCTTGTGAATATTGGAAAGTTAGGAATTGATATGGCAGCTTATTACGATAGTATTGATTTCAATCCCGTTATTGCATATGCAAACGACTATTATGTTGTAGACGCCAAGATAATTTTACGAGAAAAACCAGAAATTGAGCCTATTTCAAAGTCCCAGCCAGATTCAAGCTATATGGACTTGTTCTTCAATGCCAAATCAATAGCTTTGATAGGAGCATCTCCTGAACAAGGCAAGATAGGAAATTCTGTCCTTGAAAGCCTTGTAAAGCATGAATACAACGGCAAAGTATTCCCCGTTAATGCAAAAGGATACTCAGAAATCATGGGTATAAGGGCATACAAGAGTCTTGATGATATTAAAGAACAAATTGATGTTGTAGTAGTAACTGTCGATCTGAAATTTGTTCCAGATCTGCTAAGGTCGTGTGGAAAAAAGGGAATTCATAACATGGTGGTTATCTCAGGTGGAGGAAAAGAACTTGGTGGAGAACGCGCTGCCATTGAACAACAAATAAAAGAATTATCAAGCCGATTAAAGATAAGGATCATCGGGCCTAATTGCATAGGAGTATTTAATGGAGAAAATAGACTAGACTGTGCGTTCCAAGGCCATGAAAGAATGTTAAGACCCAAGAAAGGAGACGTTGCATTCTTGTCACAGAGTGGAACTGTTGGCATTGCATTTATGGAAACTTCAGATGCATTTGGTATGAGCAAAATGATTTCATACGGCAACAGGTCCGACGTAGACGAGGCAGACATGATCTGGTATCTTTCCGAGGATCCTGCTACGAAGGTTATTGGACTTTATGTAGAGGGGTTCGGGGACGGCCGCAAATTTATGAATGCTGCCAAAAAAGTAATAACAGAAAGAAAGAAACCTGTTGTGGTTTTCAAGAATGGAAGAAGTAGCAGAGGGGCCAAGCAGGCAGCTTCACATACTGGTTCGCTTGGGGGTTCTTATATGGTTGTTAAAGGAGCATTTGATCAGGCAGGAATTATTTCTGTGGATAGTTATGAAGAGCTCACGGGATCCTTAAAATCCCTTACTTGGCAGCCGGTTCCGCAAGGAAATAGAATTGCGATGGTAACAAATGGTGCAGGTCCCATTATCGCCGCCATAGATCACTTTGATAGACTAGGTTTGCGCGTCGCAGAGATTGGAGATCAAACCAAGAATTTACTTAGAGAACATTATCCGCCAACCTATGTAATCGGTAATCCGTGCGACATCACCGGTTCTGCCAGTGCAGATGACTATAGATTTGCTATACAGGCATTTATAGATGACCCAAATGTTGATATCATTATGCCATGGTTTGTGTTTCAAGATGACCCACTAGAAGAGACCATTGTCGATGTACTTGCAGATTTCCAAAAGAAAAAACAAAAACCAATACTGGTAGGGGCCATGGGCGGACCCTTTACAGAGAAAGTTTCTAGGCGCATTGAGGACGCAAATGTGCCTGTATATTCTTCAGTTATCACTTGGGTAACGGCAGCGGCAAGCCTCGTGAAGTGGTCTAAAGTCAGTACACGATTCAAATAATAGTGGATCGGGATTAACGATCGAACGCGCATGTAATTTTTTCTTAGAAGTTAGGAAAGAAAACTTCTTATATTTTAATAGCGAAAGTTAATCGAAATGGAAAGTGCACAACAAACCAAGCTAATAACAGTTACCCCCAAGGCTGCAGAAAAAGTAGCTGAGTTTATGAAGCAAGAAGGCAAAGATAACCTTCTTCTTAGAGTATATGTCTCAGGCGGAGGCTGCTCTGGTTTGTCCTATGGTATGGGTTTTGAAGAAAAGCCCGACGAGGATGATCGTGTGATAGAAGAGAACGGCGTAAAAGTTTTGGTAGATAGCTATAGCCAGAGATATCTAAAAGGAGCAAACATTGATTATATTGACAGTTTGATGGGATCTGGATTCAAAATTAATAATCCCAATGTGACAAAAAGCTGCTCATGCGGACATTCATTTAGTACAGAATAAAATAATAATAATGATAAGAAATTATAAATCTCTGAATTTGCCTTCCAGAGAATTCTGTCTATCAAAGGCCTAAGGCCAAAGACCTCTTATTTTTATAGCCTCTACTACTCTGTTGACCGCTAACAATATACTCGCTTTGCGCATATTAACTCCATATTTTTCATGAGTATCATAGACATTTAAGAAAGCATTTGTTATATTCCTGTCGAGTCGTTCATTTACTTCGTTCTCGCTCCAATATTCCCTTCGAAGGTTTTGTAGCCATTCAAAATACGATACCGTCACACCGCCCCCATTTGCAAGAACATCAGGAATCACCAAGGTCTTGTTCTTATATAAAATTTCATCCGCCTCTGGTGTTGTAGGGCCGTTTGCAGCCTCTGCCACAAGCTTGGCAGAGATTTTTCCTGCATTCTTTTTTGTTATTTGGTTTTCAAGGGCTGCAGGTATCAATATCGTGCAATCTGTTTCAAGTACATCTTCATTGTTGATGGCTTTTGCACCTGTGAATCCTACTACTGAACCTGTCTTTTCTTTATGTTTTCTCAACGCTCCAGCTTGAAGGCCATCCTTATTATATACACCTCCCTTCGAATCTGACACCGCCAAGATCTTTGCTCCTTGTTCTTCCACGAATTGCGCCGCAAACTGACCAGCATTGCCAAATCCTTGGACTGCCACCGTAGCCGTTTTCATATTAATTTTTAGTTTTTCTGCAGCCTCTCTGACAGTAAAAGATAACCCGCGGCCTGTTGCTTCGTTTCTTCCCAGGGATCCCCCGATGGCTAGAGGTTTGCCTGTTATGAGTTCCGGCTGAACAAAATTTCCCTTGAGAGCAGAGTATGTGTCCATGATCCACGACATTTCTTTACCACCAGTATAGACATCTGGGGCAGGAATGTCTGTGTGCGGGCCTATAATGTCTGCAATGCCATATGCATATCGCCTTGTCATACGTTCAATTTCGCCTTGTGTCATTTCTTTGGGATTGCAAATTATACCTCCCTTACCTCCACCATAAGGAATATCTGCTATTGCACATTTCCAAGTCATCCACATAGAAAGTGCTTTTACTTCATCTATTGTGACCTGCGGATGATATCTGATGCCACCTTTGAAAGGTCCACGAGCATCATTATGCTGTGATCTAAAACCAGTAAAAACTTTAATTTCACCATCGTCCATTCTGGTTGGAATTGAGACGGTGAGGACTCGCTTTGGATGCGCTAATACCTGCTGCACTCCTTTGTCCAGCTTTATTAATTTGGCAGCCTCATCTAGCTGTTTTAAAGCAACCTCGAATGGATTTATTGTAGTCGTAGATTCTAACACAATACTGTTTGGAAAAACTGATGTATTTAAGTGTTGAAAGACTTGACAGTGTATGATTACCTGGACAGGACGAAACGATTATCTTATGGTGCGTTCTAATCCGCCACGATGAGTTCATGAAACGATTAGGACAGGCGCAAATTTTGATCATGCTTCAGCAACAAGTGCATTTTCATTAGTTTATTCTCAGATGCACTATTGGTACATGAAAAGTTTATTTATAGTGTTTTGTGTTTGTGAATACACAAGAACCATGAATTCAGGACTGTGGATCATTGTGATTATCCCTGCAATAATTGCTTTTATCTTTGCAATCTTTGTAACAGTTAATATGGTGATTGATATCTCTGCCAGAACCCATGCGGTAAATTCAAAAATTGTAGGCCATGTCGTTAGGCTAAAGGTGCTTCCAGGTAATAGCTGAAGCATAAATAGACATAGGAGATACAAATATTAATAATAATGATAATAATAATAACAATAATAAGCAACAACTACACTAGAGGTACTATCAAGCAATATCTAGCAAAAAAACTTGTTAATGTAGATCAGATTGTTGATTAGATGGCTTGTTGTAGACGGACAACACGGCCACAATTTTTTAACAATATTTACTAACTAGCGAGCCAGTTTCTCTTTATCTTCTCTATCTATTAGGATTTTCGATCCTTATGATAAATGCCTTTTCCCGTATTAATACGCAACTCTCATATTATCGTCGAGCATAATAGATGTGACACAGACATGGAAATTCTAGAAGAAAAAGTAATAGCTAAATATCTATTCGATAAATATTGTTCAAACCCCAATAACTGGAATTTTGTTATCTCAAGGTCTTCTTTAAGTGATGGATTCTTCGACGCCACGGTTACAAATACTGATGAAGTGTGGCAGCTTAAAATAGATTCAATTTACAAGCCATCTCCAATAATGATCGGTGCAAAGGTGGACACTGATTCCGCAGTAATAGAAAGAAGGATTACTGCTGCTAATACAGCACCCTTTGGATTCAGAAAGCTGGATACACCCGTGATAATGGATATCTTTAAGAAACTGACTGAAGAACAACAGCAACAAATGAACCAACATACAGAAACCGATTTTAATAATTATCTCTATTCGATCCTTGGTTCACTTAAAACTGTAAGACCAGTAAGAGGAAAGAACTATGCGTATGGCCCGTTTTTATTTTCTGAAAAAAACATAGTAAATACTAGTGATATTCAAAAACAAGTCTCCGAAAAATTAGCTTTCAAACTTCGTGATAATTTACGAAATAAGTATTCAAGTTACGGTTAGATAACAAATCAATATGTTGGCTTGCGGAACATTAGTAATATCAGGTAATTCCTGTCTATGTCTTAATAGGTATTTGCAATAGTGGTAATAATAGCAATATAATAATACAATTTAAACTGATGTTCCAATAAATCAAGATTAAAAGATAGTAGGCCTTTACTGGTTTTTGCTATCCATTAAAGCTCCAATTATATGTATGAATAGCTGATATGAATTGTGGAAAATTTAGAACCCAACCAATTTGACAAGATATTATCCAAGGAAAGGAAAGCTGTGGTAATGTTCTATGCAGACTGGTGCCCTTTCTGCCAAAAATTTAAACCTGTATTCGAATCCGCAATAACTAAAGGCTCAGAACATACAAAATCAAAAACCAAATTCAGGTACAAATTGTACGGTGCAAAGGTCAACGATGATGACAATCCGCTATGGGATAAATTCTTAATAAATTCAGTTCCTACCATCATTGCATTTGACCAAAACAAAATCGTTGCACGAAGAGATGCAAAAATGGGCATAGGTTTAACGAAATCAGACCTTGATTCCATCCTAGAGGATCTAAGGAGAGCAGATCAAACTGCTTAACAGATATACTCCCTTATATAGGTAGTAACTGGTTCTATTATCATAGTAGTAGCAGTAGATAGCTCAAATTGCATGAAAACAAAGGCTTTGTATAGAGACTGTCGACTATATCAAAGAGTCTTGCACTCGTCATTATTTCAAATCATGGCCCAAATCTGAGACGATTTCCTTCTTTTACTATTACTATTAACTGGTATTACGTCTTCTTTTTTGTTTCTCACCTACCTCAACCAATAATTTTCCAAGGTAATCCCGTATAGATCAGAGTCACAAACAACGTTATCATCGCAGCCGGTTCAGGGAAAGCCACGTATCGATACCAATTCTGCTTAAAGATTCAACAATCGAAGTGGAGTGCTTTACTTGTTGAGCAAAATAAATTTAGGCGCGATCAATTCTCTTATTTAGCCTCTGAATAAAGAGATCAAGTTTGTCCTTAGGTATAACTGCCCCGCAGGCTTTATCATGTCCTCCACCGCTTCCCCCTATTTCTGAGGCAATTTCATTTACCAACCTTCCAAGATGTACATTACAATCCTTTGATCCACGAATAGAAATAACATAAGAGTTAATATCGCCTTTTAATTTATATACCATTGCAACAGGCCTTTCTGAAATCCCCAAAACAAAATTAACAATCATGTTAGCGGATAAATCTAGGTTACTTTGCATGTATGCTAAATTATCCATTTTAATTGTAGAGTCCTCGATTTTCTTTGCAGCCTCTGAGACTTTTTTGGCGTATTTTTCAGCAATTGAAAATCCACCTTCTATCTCATGTGGATACTTCATATCAGCAAGCGTATCAACAATTTTAATGAGAAATTTATTGTCATGTTGGTTAGCTGAAATCATGTACGAAAGGGCGGTGGCCTCTAGCATCAAAAATTGCCTGTCAAATCTCGATACGATCGATGAGGCAATAGGTTTGTTTTCCATATAGTCAGTAAGAGCGCCAGCTGCAGCAAAGAAAGCAGCATGTGATTTGAGCTTCTTTTTATATTTATTATATACTTGGATGCTGGTACACTCATCTACAGTATGAATGAGAACTACTCCCATTTTTTTTAGGGCCAGTGCAGTTTCTCGACTCAGGTCATGATGATCGATATAAGTCACCTTCGACCCTTTGGATATAATTTTCCCAATGATCTCTAAAAATTTTTGCTCATTCTTTTTGCTTAATCCTAAATCACAAAGAAAAAACCTATCAACCTTTCCTTCCATCGAAGATGAAAGAGCTAATTTTTGTAAATTATGAACAATATTGGCGTAATCAACCAAGACAATGACAGGCTTACTTTTGAATGCTGCTTTAATTAAAGCAGCAGACGATATACCATCGACATCTTCTTTATGGGAAAGGCAGATTATTGGTAACATGGCCAACTAAATTTTCAAGACTTATTTCTAGTACCTACTAATCTAGAACATCATATCTTGTCATTACAAGAACTATTGGTTGTTATTATATGATAAATTCGTTTGATATCAGTAACGTTATACAAATCGCAATTGTGCATGCTGTATGTAAGATATGCCGGTATCGCAAAATTGCTCCAGCGATTGATTATATTTTTTTTATTTAGCACTCCTCTAAGCATTAATTATCAATTAATAAATATATCGAAATATCTATCGACACAACAATATATTATTAATCCTCAAATAGTGAATAAACAACATTTTATCTTAGTACGATATGATTTGCCATGTGTGGACTTGCAAACCTTCTGTCAATTTTTGTATAGGGTGTCAATCTTTGCAGACTTTTTGTCACACATATTAAAGTAGATAATTGACCATTATAGACTTGAGTAGTTTTATCTGCTTAAATAATCACTGGTCCGTCCAATATGCCATACTCAATTCTTTCATTATGCACATCATCTATAGCTACTAGCACCTTGTTATTGTTGTTTAAAAGATTTTCTATGAATCGTACAATTTCTGTGCCGTTTCTTATTTCCGGGTCTCCAAAGTTATAAAGTATTATGAATCCACTATCGAAGTATTCACATATAATTTCCATCAAGATGGTACCTTTGGAAGACCCATTTCACCTACTAACAATTTTTGATGCCTATTTTCTAACATTTCCTTTATTTCATCGATGATCCTTCTTCGAAATTCCTGGTGCTCTAATTGCTGTTAACTTAAATGGGAAGCCATATGTCCCCATGTGCTCGGGAAAGACGAGGCAGAGATACACAAATTGGCAAAGAAAACTAATGGATAAGCAAAAGATAAACAAAATAAACAAAAAAAAGCTATGATGGCTGCCACGCAAAGGAAGTAAACTACAAACAACACTGCACCAACAAGTCACCGATGTTCTTTGCGTATTTTAGGCGCTTTGATACCAATGGCCTGTTGATATTTCTCGCAGGCCAAACCGTCATTCAGCAAATATTCATTGAGGTGCCTTGGGCTATTGGAAATGGCAGGCTGAACATCTCGCCGAAGCTCGATGCTTACACCTCCATCCCATCAACGCCATCTTCTATGGCCGCCCTTCTCCTT